>JAKFYM010000053.1 GCA_021730855.1 Bdellovibrionales bacterium | reverse complement strand
AATCCAGAGGAGGATTTTCCCATAGGAGCTCTCGCCCTTTGGGGTGTTTTCCACCACGGAAAATTTGCGGCCGTTCACTTCTTCCTGACGAAGCACCTTGGAGGTGAATCCGCCCTCGGAGCCCGAGCCCATGTCTTCGTAGCTGAGTTCGGAGTCCATGAAGCTGCCGCTTTTTTTGCTGGATTGGATGCGGCGGGTTTGTTTGCTCGAGGGAAGGAAGAGCCATTGGTCGCTCTGGCTGCCTTTACTCACTGAGAGCAGGGCCGTGCCCTTGAGGTCGGCCGGGGTATTCATGCGCACCAATACTTTTTGCGAATTCTCCTGGCCCTTGCGGCGGATCTCGAGGCCACGGTCTTTTTTTGTGCCGTCGGCTTCCACGATCGTCATCTTCACGGTGGCCACTTCATCCTGGCTGGTCACATTTTTTTCCACGAGATCGAGCAGGGCTTTGGCGTTGTTCGGGTCCGCCTGAGCGGCAGAAGCGCTCACACTCAAGAATAGAGCCAAACTGGCTGCGATTGCTTTTTCGGGCATAACACTCTCCTTTGGTTTTGCTTTAGTTTCCAACATCCAGGGACAAGCCACAAGCATAGCCGGCATCAAAATTAGGTCACCAATCAAGCTTGCCCCAATGGCCACGAGCATATAGAGGCCGAATTGCTGGTTGAGCGAGAAGAAGGACGCGAGGAAAACGAGGAAACCTGAGGAGAGCGCCAGAGAAGAGAAGAAACACAAATTCCCTTCCTGGTACCAGGCCTTGGTCACCTGGATGCGGCCCTCGGCCGAGCGCCGCTGCAGGAGCTTGAGGCGGCCGAGCAGGTAGACGGTATTGTCAAAAGAGATGCCGAGCGCGATCGAGAAGATCAGGGCGATGCCGGGCTTCACGGGAGTGTCGCCAAAGTGCAGGGCGCCGAGGAGGACAAATACGGGCACGAGGTTCGGCAGCACGGCCGCGATTGTCCAGCGGAACGAGCGGAAGATAAACAAGAGCACGAGCGAGATCAGGGCGAGCGCCTGCCAGAAACCAAAAATCAGCTCACGGCAGAGCTCATTGTTGAGCACGTGCACGGTGGTGGCCATGGCCGCGGGCGTGACCTTCCAGCCCGGAAAGGCGGCGCGGGTTTCTTCGGTGAGGTGGCTCACCACGGCGGCCATGCGGTCGGCCGGGATGTCGTGCAGGCGGAGGTTGATGCGGGCGGCGCGGCCATCGGAGGTCACGTAGCGCTTATAGGGATTCTCGTCGGCAAAACCGTAGAGGAAGCCATATTCGGCGGCCTCCTGGCGCGTGGAGGCGATGTCGCGGCCCTGGACTTTTCCGGCCGCGCGCAAGAAATCCTGAGGACCAGTCACGGATCCCACTTCTGCCAATTGGCGCCACTTGGCCGCCAATTGGTCTGCCCTCTGGATCGCCGTGGGATCGTTCCAGGCATTTTCTTCGTCCTTCTCGACCACAAGATCCAAGGGGATCATCCCGCCCAGCTCGCGGTCCACGAACTCGGTGGTCTCGCGGGCTTCATAACCAGCAGGCAGGTCGTCAAAGAGGCGGGCCGACCAGTTGAGGTCCTTGCCGAACCAGATCGAAAGCGCACAGAGCAGCACGCAGGCAAACACAACTTGTTTATTATAGTGCGTCACGAACACGGCCCAGCGCGCGCGGGTTTCCGTCCATTTACGCACGCGCGGGATGGGAAAAAGAATCAGGAGCGGCAAGAGCGCCACGATCACCACAGCCCAGCAAACAAAGATCGAAAAGCCCACGGTGAGCCCGTACTGGCGAATCAGGGGCACCTGCGCAAAACCAATCGCGAAGAACCCAATCCCCGTGGTGACGGCGGTGAGGAAGTTCGGCAGGAGCAGGCCCCAATAGCTGGCAAAAAGCACGCGTAGGGGATTGGGGTGGGCCGAGGCACGCTTGGCGAGCTCCCAGTCGGAGGCAAAACGCAGCATGGTGTGGGCCGACATCGAAACCACGATAATCGACACCAGCACCGGCAGGGTGCTCGAGAGCACGGTGAAGGCCACGCCTGTCCACGCCATCCAAGCCAGGCTGATCACATTGGCCAGAGCCATGAGGATGAGCGGAATCAGCACGCTCGAGAGGGAGCGAAAAAAGAGCAGGAGTGTGATGACGCTGGCCAGGAGCGAGAGGGCGAGAAAGTTTTTCAGTTCCTTGCCGAGGATCTGCGCCATCTCGGCCTGCACCACAGGGATGCCCCCTAGGCGAATCTTGGCGGCGGGAAAAGCCGTCTGGAGGCGCAGGCGCACCTCTTCTTGAATGGCATGCGAGCGGCTTTGCGAAACTTCGTCCATGCCCACGGCGATCACGAGGGTGCGGCCGTCCTTGCTAATCAGGTGGGGCGTGAGCACGGGATCCTGCAGGATGCGCGTGTTCCACTGGGAGGCTGGGGTTAGGTCCATGAGGTTCCCCACGGTGATGCCTTCCTTCGAGGAGGAGGCGCCCTCGATCGTGGCTAGGCTGATCGAGCGAGTCACGCCCGGGAGCTGGCGGAAGCCATCGGTTAAGCTGCGGAGCTCGCCCATACGAGCGGGTTCGAGCCAGAGGCCCTTTTCTTCGGGGCCCATAGAGACGAGGGCAAAGAAGGGCTCAAGGTCAGGGAGCTGAAAGCGGGCCTTTACCTTGTCATCCGCGATGATCAGGGGGTTCTCGAGGTCGAGGAACTGCTTCATGCTGTATTCGGTCTGTAGGTTCGAAAGGGAGAGGGCAGAGACCGCCCCCAGGGCCACAATCAAGAGCATGGCCAAGAGGGCGAAGTGCTTGGCATGCCTTAGAATAAATCTAATCTTTTTCAATAGTTGCGAGCTAATCATTAGGTTCCTCAAAAAATCTGCGCAAAATGCTTGCTTAATTGTTAATTTAGTTTAACATTTAAATCTGACTTAATCAATTAAGTATTTTCCGCCCTAGAGCTTTCTCATCGAACGCGAAGGAACTTTATATGAGGCTTTTTCTCTTACTTTTGCTGACCCTCTTCTCTCTGCCCGCTCAAGCCGCTTGGATCGTGAAAAGCGACTTCCGCCTGCAGCTCACGGAACCTCTCTTCGACCAGGTAATCGGGGATTTCTGGGAAACCCTCCAAGGCAAACAAACCATTCCGATTGGCAACCTCACCGTCACCCCCTCGGGCATTCCCATCCAAATTGAAGGGATCCGCACTGAGGTGAACTATTCCTTCCCCCTCCCCCGCCGCATCGATGGCAACGCCCGCGAATGGGAGCTGGCTTCGGACCAATTAAGTGCGCGCGTCCTAGTGGACCGCATTTCCGCCTCGCAGGTGATCGTGCGCGAAGTGGACGGCATCATCCTGCGCATCCGCTTGACCGCCGAGTGCAAAAACATCGTCCTCCGCCTCCCCCAGGGCACCACCAGCGTGCGCGCCCGCATCCGCGCCGAGGTGGCCCAGAACCAGCTCCACTTGAGCATGCGCGACTATGAAGCCCACTGGGCTCCGGGCGCTTGGCAGGTGGAAAGCATTTCCTGCACGGGCCTTGAGGGCTTTGAAAAGATCGTGCAGGCCGAGGCTCTTAAGGCGCTGGCGAGTTTTCAGAATTTCGACCCCGAAGTGCGCACAAAACTCGAGGAGCAGTTTGTGGTCTGGAGCCGCGAAGCCAGCCAGCTCCTCCTGACCGAACGCGAGATCCCTTCGGAAAAAGACTACGTAAAAATCTTTTACGAACCCAAATCGGCCAATGAAAATGGCAAAGGCCTCGAGCTCCGCGGCCAACTGCGCTTTGAGTACCCCACCGTGGCGCCCGGCCAGGTGATGGAACAAAACTTCGCGCTCGGGGAACATGAGCTCAACAACACAAAGGCCAACCCGGAGCTCCTCGTGCCCTTCGCCACAATCCGCGCCCTGATGATGGGCGAGTATTTCGCCGGTCGCTTGAGCTACCTAATGACCAGTGAGGAAATCCCCGCCTTCAAGGATTTGATGCAATCGTATTGGACGAAAGTCTTTGGCTGGCCAGACCTCATGCGGTTTGCCCCTAGTGCAAAATTCTTTTTCCAATTTGTGCCCATGGGCCCTCCAGCCTTTGACAACGAACGAGCCGCCGCCGGCAATACCGTAGCGGGCAATATGTCTCTGCCCCTGGCCGTGCGCATGTATGCCCCGATCGACGGACGTAACCACCCTTACGTGGAATTCCGCACCCAGCTTCAGGGCGCGGCGGGCTTGCAATTGGTGGAGAACGGCAAAGTAAACCTGCAACTCTCGGCCAATGCCCTACCGGTGAGCTACGCCTGGAGCACCGCCTATTTGCAAAAATACCGCCCCACCCAGCGCATCGCCGCCGACACCATGGCCGAGGCGGTGAGGAAATCCCTAAATGCTAAGGGCTTCACGATGGCGTTTCCCTCCCTATCCATAGGCAAGGCGCTGAAGCTTGTGCCTCAGAAATGGAATCTCGAGGGCAAGGATTTGCGCCTCGACTTCACCACTGGGCGTTGAGCGAGAGCGTGAGACGATCGTTGCGGCGGTAGGTGCCGATCGGAGTTTCGGTGCGGCCCTCGAGAATATCGCCAGAGAGTTTGGTGCTCCAGCCGTCGGCAAGCTTATAGGAAGTTTCGGCGTGGTAGAGATCGCCCTCGAAACGAATATCGCGCAGGTAGGAAAGCAGCACGGTGAGTTTTTCGCTGGCCGCCCAGCGAAGGGCCCCCATGCCGGCACGGTCAAACATCCTGGCTAAAGAAACGCTGTTTGTGTCGAGGGCATCGGCCCTATCCACATAAGTTCCCTGGAGCAGCATCGTGAGCGCGCCTCCGGCAAATCCCACGGTGCTCTCCACGCCGAGCACGCTTTCCCAGATGCGCACTGGCAGGATGAGGCCAGGAGTGGGAGGCGCGAGCGGACGGGTGTAGGCAAGCGCGCCCTTGACGAGGAGCGGGCCCGGGGCGGCAACGAAGCTCGTCCCCACCATGCGGTTTTTGTAATCGCGGATGCGCAGGCCGATATTGGGATCGACCGTCACGGTGGTCACATCGCCTACTGTGGAGAGCGCGTCGACGGTCACCTCTCGGAGATTCACGTCGGGAGACACGGCCGCGCCCTGGAAGGCCGCTATGGTCCAGTCCACGCCCGGCAGGCGAAATTTCAGGCGCGCGCCAAGATTGTGGTCGAGGGCGTTGTCGATCTCGATACGATCGGTGTAGCGGAATTTGAAATCGGCAGGCGCGAGGATGCGGGCCGTGCCGATGGCCGTGCCTAAGGAGCGCACGCGGTAGATGTCACGCGGCAGCCAGCGGCTGTTTTCTCCGGGCACGAGAGTTTCTCGCTGCTGCGGGATGTAGATGACCTCGGCGAAAAAATTCTCGAACTCGCGCTTGACGAGCAGGGCTGGGGCGCCGAGCTTCTCCGCACGGAAGGGATCTTCGTAGCGACGGGCGTTGACTACGTCGAGGGGATTGAAGACGTCGGTATCCCCCCACTGGATCACGTTGAGGCCGGCTTGGATTGTCCAGGGGAGGGCTTGGAATTGGAGGAAGCCTTCCGGGACATCGAAAAAAAATCTTTCCTTGGTGGAGGCATTGCTCGGATCGCTCTGGGCTGTGGGCAGCAGGCGCAACCGCCAGGTGCGGCCATAGCGGATGGTGGTGGGCAGCTTGACGGTGCCGATGCCACGGAGGGTTTTGTGGTCGGGGCCGAGCTTGCCGTCGGTCCAGTAG
>JAKFYM010000306.1 GCA_021730855.1 Bdellovibrionales bacterium | reverse complement strand
GAAGAGAGCAATCCCGAAATCGACCGCGAAGCCCGGCTGCTTTTCAAAAAAATCGAAGAAAAAGATCCCGAACTCACCGCGCTTTGGAAACAGTTCTGCGCCCTCAGCATCGAGGGCCTGCAACGAGTCTATGCCCGCCTGAACGTGAGCTTTGATCACTATATTGGCGAAAGTTTTTACGTCGACAAACTCCCGGCCCTCGTGAAGGAACTCAAGGACAAAAATCTTCTAGTCCTCAGCGAAGGCGCCCAGGTGGTGATGCTCGGGGAAGAGATGCCGCCCTGCCTGGTGTTGACCGGCGATGGCACCAGCCTCTATGCCACCCGCGATTTGGCGGCGGCCCTTTGGCGCCACGAACACCTCGGCTTTGATCGCTGCCTCTACGTGGTGGGCAGTGAGCAACAGCTGCATTTCCGCCAGGTCTTCGCGGTTCTGGCACTCATGGGCCACGCCTGGGCGAGCCAGCTGCAGCATGTGAACTATGGCTTGTATCGGTTTAAGGACGGAAAATTCAGCACACGCAAAGGCCGTGTGATCCTCGCCGAGGAAGTGCTGAACGAAGCCCGCGACAAAGCGCTCGAGTTGATCAACGAGAAGAACCCTGCTTTAGAAAAAAAGGCCGAGATCGCCGAAATCATCGGTGTGGGCGCCGTTGTTTTCAACGATCTCTCCACCGACCGGCTCAAAGACGTGGAATTCGACTGGCAGCGCGTGCTCGACTTCGAGGGCGATACTGGACCTTACCTGCAATATAGCTATGCGCGCGCCTCCTCCATCCTGCGGCAAGCGAAGGCAAAAGGTTTTTCGGTCGCCACCCCGAAGGAATCTTCGGCCTTGCGCCAATCGGAGGCCTCGCTCCGGCTCATGAAGATGTTTGGACGGCTCGAAACCACGCTCGAAGGCGCTGCGCGTCTAAATAAACCTTCTCTTGTGGCGAATTACGCCCTCGACCTCGCGCGGGCCTTCAATGCTTTCTACCGGGAAGTGCGCGTCCTGGACGATTCGGCTCCGGCTCGAGAGACAGCCGAGAAGCTTGGGCTAGTTTCTGCATTCCGCCAGGTGTTTTCCAACACTTTACACTTGCTTTGTATGCAAGCTCCTGAGGAAATGTAAGGACAAACAAAGATCGTAGAGGGGGCAGCGATGAGCTCAGAAGCACTGGAAAAAAAGTCTTTTGGTAAAATAGAGATTTTCGCCCCGATAGGCATCATTGGCCGGTATCACCTAAAAAACACCTTCCTGCTCTCGCTGGTGCCTCTGTGTTGCGGCATGCTCCTCCTCCTCCTCCTCGTCACCTTCGCAAAGTTGAACGTCTATTTCCTCGAGTCCAACGGCCTCATCCTTCATGAAGAGGTCCGCGATGCGTACTACAAACAAGTGCAGCTGGAGCTAGCGGCAGGTTTCTGGTACTTAGTGCTGCAGCTGTTCGTCACGGCGGTGGTCTCCTTCGTGATCATGCGTTGGGCCACGGCCCCTTTCCGCAATGCCCAGAAAATGATTGAAACCGCCGAGACCCATCCAGACAAACTGCGCCCTAACCCACGCTGGATGTCGGAGAGCCCAAGCTTTGATCGGCACATCTGGCTTTTTGCTCTGCGCGTAAAAGGGGGCGGGGAGAATCAGATTCCCAACGACGAAAGCTGGCAGCCAGGCCTGAATTTATTTTTCCTCGTGAAGTTCTATCTTTCCTTCGCGGTCCTCAGCGTGGCCACCGGCTATACTATGGGAATCCTGATGGGCTCGGTCTATGACAAGATCGTGCAGATGGCTCTCTCGCTCATGCCGAACATCAAGCTCATCAGCCACTATTTTCTGGCACAGTCTGAGATCCTGGCCGACGCCACCGCCCTGGTCACCGGCGTTTCCTTAGTGGTTTATTTCTTCTTCGGCCTCCACATCAGCCGTTATATGGCCACGATGATCGGAGTGTTCTCGCGCGCCCTGCAGGCCGATAAATTTCCGATCGCGCTGCGCTCGAATGATGTCTATCATCCGCTAGCTCAGATCCTGAACCGCGCTCGCAAGAAGATCCGCTAGTCCCGTGAAGCGCACCAAAGCCCGGTACCGCCTGGGTTTTCCCCGCTTATTCACAGGCCATGGGCAGGAAAAAATCGCCTACGAAAAGCGCCACACCCGCATCACCGACGCCAAGGGCGCCGTGGTGTTTGAACAAAAAAATGTTGAAGTCCCCAAATCCTGGTCGCAGCTAGCCGGAGACATCGCCGTCTCCAAATATTTTCGCCGCGCCGGAGTGCCCGGAAAAGAAACGAGCATCCGCCAGGTAGTAAAGCGCATCACCACCACCATCCACGCCCAAGGCCAGCGGGAGGGCTATTTCGCCAGCGCCAAAGATGCGGAAGCGTTTACCGAGGAGCTCACGCATTTGCTGCTGACCCAAAGGGGCGCCTTCAATTCTCCGGTCTGGTTCAATGTGGGCCTGGATCGCTATGGCATTCGCGGAAGCGGCGGAAATTTCTATGTAGACAAAGGCAAGCTGCACACCACAAAAGATGCTTATAGTCACCCCCAGGCCTCCGCCTGCTTCATCCAGAGCGTGGAAGACGATCTGATGAGCCTATTTGAGCTCGCCAAGAACGAGGCCAAGATCTTTAAATATGGCTCCGGCACGGGCACCAACTTCTCACGCATCCGCGGAGCGATGGAGACCTTAAGCGGCGGAGGCCTCAGCTCCGGCCTGATGAGCTTTCTCGAGGTGCTAGATCGCGGCGCGGGCGCCACAAAATCCGGAGGCACCACGAGACGAGCGGCCAAAATGGTCTGTCTCGATATGGACCACCCAGAGATCGAAGCCTTCATTGAGTGGAAGGTGCGCGAAGAAAAAAAAGTGGCCGCCCTCGTGGCAGCTGGCTACGATTCGGACTTCAATGGCGAGGCCTACCACACCGTCTCGGGCCAGAATTCCAACAATTCCGTGCGCCTCACCGATGCATTTTTACGGGCGGTGCTCGACGACAAAAGCTGGGCAACCACCCTACGCACCACGGGCAAGGTCCATAAAAAATATCGCGCCCGCGAGCTCTTTCGCAAGGTGGCCCAGGCCGCCTGGCAGTGTGCGGATCCCGGGGTGCAATTCCACACCACCATCAACCGCTGGCACACCTGCCCCGCGAGCGGCGCTATCCGCGCCTCCAACCCTTGCTCGGAATATATGTTCCTCGACGATTCGGCCTGCAACCTTGCTTCCCTGAATCTAGTGAAATTCCTGCGCCCCGACGGCTCCTTTGCGCTCGAGGAATTCCGCCATGCCTGCCGTGTTTTTTTTCTCGCCCAGGAAATCCTGGTCGGCCTCTCTTCTTACCCTACCGAAAAAATCGCCCAGCACAGCCACGATTACCGCCCGCTTGGTTTGGGATATGCGAATCTTGGTAGCCTGCTAATGCTGCTCGGCCTGCCCTACGATAGCGACGCCGCCCGCGCTTGGTGTGGCGCCATCACGGCCATTATGCAGGGCGAAGCCTATGCACTCAGCGCCGAGATGGCGGCGCTCCAAGGCCCTTTTGCCGGTTTCAAAAGAAACCGCGCGCCCATGCTCCAGGTGGTCGCGCGCCACCTGGCGGCGGTAAAAAAGATCCCTTCCTCCTGCCCCGCAGATTTACGTGCCGCTGCGCAGGCGAGCCTGAGCCGCGCCCTAGCGCTCGGAAAAAAACATGGCTACCGCAATGCCCAGGCCACGGTGTTAGCACCCACCGGCACCATCGGCCTGCTGATGGACTGCGACACCACGGGCATCGAGCCAGAATACGCACTAGTGAAAATCAAAAAACTCGCTGGCGGCGGAGTGCTGAAAATAGTGAACCAATCGGTGCCTATGGCCTTAGAGCGATTGAGTTACAGCGAAGCCGAGAGGCAAAGCATCTTGCAACACCTTGAAGATAAACTCACGATCGAGGATTGCCTCTTGCTCAAGCCCGAGCACTTGGCCATTTTTGACTGCGCCAGCCCCTGCGGCCCGAATGGAAAACGCGTGCTTGCGCCCATGAGCCATGTGCGGATGATGGCCGCCGCCCAACCCTTCCTCTCCGGCGCTATCTCCAAGACGGTGAACCTTCCCGAAGGATCCACGGTAGAGGAAGTAGAAAATATTTATTTAGAGAGCTGGAAACTCGGCCTCAAGGCGGTGGCCGTTTATAGAGATGGCAGCAAGCTCAGCCAACCCCTGCAGAGCGCGCAGGGGGAGGAAGCCATCATGCCGCCCTGCCCGCACTGTGGCCATAAGGTGGAGAGAGACGGCTCCTGCTTTCGGTGTTTGAATTGTGGGCACACCCTGGGCTGTGCTTAGAGCTGGTTTTGCTCTGTGGAGATCCTAGACCTAGCAAAGGTAGATTTGCGTTCTAGATTTCCTAGAGCGGCGCGACTAAGGGCGCACCTGGGAAGTGAGCGCGTGGGCGCAGATCTGAGTGAGCGCGGAGCGCGAGCGGGTGGGTGGAAGCGGGGCGCAGGAGGGTTTGCGTGGAGATGGGAGAAATACTGCGCGCTGGATTTTCAGAGTGATTTTTTTGCGCTGGGCGGATTATTTAGAAATATTTTCTCTGCTGCTTGGTTGCTTGCTCAGGACGGATTTTTTACGGCGGGCGTGATTTTTTCTTTCTCTGCTCTTGACAGTCTTTTTCGCGCGCGTGGTGGATCTTCTAGTCTCTTCCTAGGCTTGCGCTGGAGACGCGCGCATTTGCTTTCTATTGGCCGCAAATCGCGGCAGTCTTTTTTCTTCTCGGAATTTCTTCTCGCGGCTCCTGGGGAGCCTCCCCTTTCGTAAAAAACCTCGCGGAAAACCCATGGTAGCTTCGGAAAAATTTGGAGGTATCCCATGGACTTGAGCAAAAAGAAAAACCACGAACTTCTAGCGGAACTAAAAGATCTCACCGGGCAGGAGCGCCTGATCGTCACGCGTGTGCTTCTTTACTTACAGGAAGTAGAAAAAAGAAAACTTTTCTTGGAAGAAGGTTATTCCTCCCTTTTCGCCTTCTGCACGGAATTCCTTTTGTATACCCCGGCCGAGGCCCAGGTGCGCATCGAAGCTATGCGTCTCGGGAAAGAAATTCCCGAAGTGATCGAGAAGATCAAAGAAGGAAAAGTTTCGCTCTCGAATGCGGCGGAAGCGCAGGGGCATTTTCGCCGGGAAGAAAAAAAGAGAGTTGTTCCTAAAGAAGAAAAAGAAGAGGTGCTCGAGAGCCTCTATGACTGCACCACCCGAGAGGCGGAAAAAAAGCTCAATGAGCGTTATGATCCCGAGGCCAAGGTAAAGCTTTCTTTCTACGCCAGCCCTGAGCTCCTAGAAAAACTAGAAAAATGCAAAGGCCTCCTGGCGCATCAAAATTATGAGGGGGATCTGGCCAAGCTCATCGAGATCCTCGCCGATAAGGCACTGAAAGAGGCTGATGCGCCGCCTCGTAGGGCGCCCCAAGCGCAGAAAACGCAGGAAAAAAGAACGCGTCACATTCCCAAAGCCACGGAGCAATTGGTTTGGAAAAGGGCCAACCACCAATGCGAGTACGAGAAGAACGGCAAACGCTGCACAAGCAAGCACGCCCTAGAAGTCGACCATATTGTCGAATACGCCAAAGGAGGCAGCAACGAACCCGAGAACCTCAGGCTTCTTTGTTCTGCTCACAATAAGTTCCGGAATTTCCAGCAGTCGGGCTAGTCGCGAGCGGCACGTAGTGGGCT
>JAKFYM010000372.1 GCA_021730855.1 Bdellovibrionales bacterium | reverse complement strand
TAAACTTTCGACAGCCCATCGCGCCACTCTACTCCCTTATATCGGCTGGATTCCTGCGGGCTTGATGATTTCCAGCAGATTTTGAAAGGCTGCCGCCACCGAAATCGCGATCTGACGGCCGCCCTTGGAGCGTACGTCGGCGATGTTCCCGGACTTATCGTAGGCCACGTGGATCGAGCCCACTCCGTCCTGGGTGATTTCTGCGGGCTTGGAGCCGTTTGTGTACTTGAAGGTGATCTTGCGCTTGTCCTGGTCCACCATATACGAGATGCGGCCTTGGCCGTCGTACATCAGCACGATGCCCTTGCCGTCGGAGGTGCGAGCCTTGGCCAGCTGGCCGTTTTTCTCGTCGTATTGGAACTCACTGCTGCGCACCGCTTTATTGGCCTTCTCGCTCACGGTCACCTTGGTGATCTTGCCGTGGAACTTGGGGTGGTACTCCCAGCGTACGTTGTCGATCGGGGAATCCCGTTCCTTGGGCAGGCCGGTGCCCTCGAAATACTCAAACTTCGTCTTGCCTTCGGGGCCCTGGATCTGCAGCGGTTGGCCGCAACATTCGTTATAAATAGTCTCTGTTTTTTCGCCATCCACCACGGCCACCATTTTGTAACGGTAGCGTGAGCCATCGGCCCTGGCCTTCTCAAAATATTCGTAAGAGGTTTGCACGCTGCGCCCGCCGCTCATCACGGTCTTGAGCTCGGTGCGGTAGTGGCTATCGGCGTCTTTAGGGTCCTGCCAGTATTTGTATTCGACCAGGGTGCCGTTGCGGTTCTTCACCGAACGCACTCCCCCACGGCCTTCCGACTGCACGGGCCAGTAGGCGATTTCCTCGAACTCCTGGTTCGGTTTGCCATTCTTGGGAAAACCCAAGCGGGTCAAGTTATGGAGAGCATCGTATTGGTAGGTATACACCCCACCGATCGCATCGCGGGATTCGACCAAATCACCGGCGCCGCATTTCTTGCCAGAATGGTAGGCCACGCCCCCGGTCTCGCAATATTTATACGTAGCGCGGCGGCCCTTGGCATCCGTCACTTCGGCCACCATCGCGGTCTCGCTATCATCGGTATAACGGAGGCGCAGGACCTGGGTCTTTTTGTCGGTGATCAAGGTGAGGCGGCCTTTTTTATCGTATTCGTAAAAAACCTGGGCCTTGCGCACGGGATCCACGAGCCGGCTCACCTTGAGCACGCCCTTGAGCACGCGGCGGCGGCGGCCATCGATATCTTGGTCCGTCACGTCCACCTTCACATTGAATAATTCTTGTTTGCCATCGCCGTACTCACGGACGAATCCGCCCTTGATCACGCTCACCACCTGCTTGTCGCCACGCTGGGTGCTGTAGAGCTTGGTGCCGATTGGCAGATCCGGGAAGATTCCTAAGCTGCGGCTGAGATTGTCGCGCGCATCCGCGTCGGCCATCAGCTCGGCGCGTTTTTCCTGCAATTTTGAAGAAGGGGCCTTCTCTTGTTTGGCCCAGGTTTCCACGAGGCGATCCACTTGCTTGGTGAGCTCTGCTTTGGAGAACTCCTGGGGCGAAAATCTGGTCTTGTCGCCTCCCCCGTTTTCCTGGATCACGAAGCTGCCATCGCCGGAAGGAAGGCCGTAGGCTTCCTGGCCCGAACCCCAGCCATACCCATGCGCGCCCCTGAACTGCGAGCGCGAATTATAGGAACGCTGCATTTTTAGCTGAAACGCACTCAGCGGCGCCTCATGCTCGAGATCGCTGAACGAGATAAAATAGTTCCCGTTTCCGGTAGCCACTAGGGCGCGTGCGTCGGGGGAACTTAAGCTAAAAAGGGCTAGGAAAAGAACGGACGATTTGAGCTTCATGCTTACTCCTCGACGAAATTATACCTTAATCTGGACGATCTTATAAATCATAAAACCGCCCACGAACTGCAGTGTCAGAGCCACGCCGATCATTACCCAACCTATCGGCTGATTGAACATAGGCATGAGGAATTCGGGGTCGGAAAAATAGAACATCGCCATCATCCCGAAGGGCATACAGAAGACAATCGCCCCCTGGGCGAGGTTTTGCGCCATCATCGCCGAGATCTTCTGCTCGATTTTTATCCGCTCCCGGATAGTGGCCACGATGGTTTCGAATGTTTCTGCGAGGTTACCGCCGGTCTCCTTGAGGATCACTACGGAGGTCACGAACATATTCACGTCTTCGGAAGGGATGCGCTTGGCAAGATTCTGAAAGGCTTCCTCCACCGAAATACCCAACTGAGTTTGTTTGAGCACGTAGTCGAGCTCCTGAGCGAGTGGATTGGGCATTTCCTGCTTCACCATCGCCAAGGACTGCACGATCGAAAGGCCGGATTTCATCCCATTGGCCATCAAGCCGAGGCCGTCGATCATCTGCACGTTGAAAAGGGTCACACGGCGATTGAACATCGTGTCCACCACGAATTTGGGCACAAACCACATCAGCACGGCCACCACGAGAGCAAAGACTGAGGCCGGGATCAGCTGCGGAAGAATGAGGACAAACACGAGCAGCGCCGGCACGATGGAAACGGCGATCATCCCGCCCAGAACCTGATTGGGCTGGGCCTCGATGAACATGAGCTCGAGCTTTTCCACGATATAGTCGCGGGTGCCGATCGACTGCCAGCGCAACCACTCCAGGAAGCGCCCGGCATTCATATAGGCCACAAAAAACACGAGTGCGCCCACGAGAAGGGAGATGGTCAGGGCATTGAATATTTCATTCATCCGGTGGCCTCTATTTCGTGGTGAAGAGTGAGCGCGGGATCTTGATGCCCTTCGCTTCGATCTGCTCCACAAATTTGGGAATAAAACCGGTGGCTACGAAGCGTCCCTGCACCTTGCGGCGCTTGTCGAGCCCCTCTTGCTTGAACAGGAAAACATCCTGCAAGCTCACGGTATCGCCCTGGATGCCCACCACCTCGGTGATATAGGTCACCTTGCGCGAGCCATCGGAGAGCCGCGTCTGCTGCACGATCAGGTGCACGGCGCTCGCCACTTGCTCGCGAATCGCCTTCACCGGTAGGTTCATGCCCGCCATCATCACCAGAGTCTCTAGGCGTGCAATGCAATCGCGCGGAGTGTTGGCGTGGATGGTGGTGAGAGACCCATCGTGGCCGGTGTTCATGGCCTGGAGCATGTCGAGCGCCTCTCCGGCACGGCACTCGCCCACGATGATACGGTCGGGGCGCATCCGCAGGGTTTGTTTCACGAGGTCGCGGATCGACACTTCCCCCTCCCCCTCGATGTTCGCGGGCCTGGTCTCGAGCCGCACCACATGCTCCTGGGCGAGCTGCAATTCGGCCGAATCTTCCACCGTGATGATGCGCTCGCTGGAGGGAATAAAGTTCGAGAGGGTATTGAGCAGAGTCGTTTTTCCCGAGCCCGTGCCTCCCGAGACCACCACGTTCAGGCGGCTCTCCACGCAGAGGCGTAGGAAATCGGCGATCTCGGCCGTGAAGGAGCCGTACTGCACGAGATCCTGCCAGACGAGGCGTTTTTTGGGAAATTTACGAATCGTGAGCGTGGGGCCGCGGATCGCCAGGGGCGGGATGATCGCGTGCACCCGCGAACCATCGGGCAGGCGCGCGTCCACATAGGGGCTTTTCTCGTCGATGCGGCGGCCGAGCGGCATCACGATGCGCTCGATCACGTTCATCAACTGCTGGTTCGAAGAGAAAATGGTTTTCGAGAGCTGGGGCTTGCCGGCTTTTTCGATATAGATCTGGTTGGCGGCATTGACCATGATCTCAGTCACGAGGTCATCGGCGAGCAGGTCTTCCAACGGGCCGAATCCCAGGGCCTCGTCTAGCACTTCCTTCACGAGCTGCTGAAGATCATCGCGGTTCGGGGCCACGCTATTGGTGTCCTCATTATTGAGGATCTCCACCACCGCAGCTCGGCACTTCTCGCGCAGCACTTTGGCGGCCGCTTGGTTGTTGCCTTCCTTTTTGAAATCAATTTTCTCCACGAGCTCTTTGTGCACTCGCAGCTTGAGAGCCGACCAAGGATCCACGACATGCTCGACCTGCCCGGCCACGCGAGGGGCGGTCTGCTCTTTTTCTTTTCCGGCGCCCGCAGCAGCGGGAGCGGCGGCGCGCTGAGTGGACTGAGCGCGGCTCGGTTTTTTCAGGCCAGCAAGCCGTTGCAGAAGCTGGGTCTGTTGCATTTTGCGCACAAGCTCGTGGATCGCGCGGGTGGGTGGAGCGCTCGGAGCGGCGAGAATGAGCGGCTTGCCGGCGCTGAGGGCGGCGGCGTAAGACGCGCTATCCTCGGGGATGGCGGCATAGACGGCCTTGTTGAGGTTCTTCTGGATCGTGGCCGGCGAGACGCTCGAATTCTGGGTGAAACGATTAAGCACGATCTCGACCATCTCCATCGGAAAGAGCCCGTCGAGGATCTCGGTCAAAATACGTTTTGTTTGGTGCATCACCAGGATGTCGGGATTGGTCACGAGAAAAATCAGCGTGGAAAACTCTAGCGCCTTGAGCGTGAAAGCATCCACCTGCGAGCCGCAATCGATCACTGTGAGCGGATAGACGCTCGGGGCGGCCTTGTAGAGTTTGCCCAGCAAATCCGGATTGATGGTGCGCGACTGCGCGAGCGTGGCCGGCGCCGCGAGGTAGCTCAGGCCGCTTGGGTGCTGGGTGGTGAGTTTGGCCATGGCCGGAAGATCGAAGGGCCCGGTATTCTGCAGGGCTTCGAGCAGGCCGCGGGGCGGGCGAATGCCGAGGATCACCGATTGGTCGCCCCCAGCCGTGAAATCCTGGTCCACGAGCAGTGGCTTCTGATTGGTTTCTTTGAGGAACGCGAGCGCCAGGTTTGCCGCAAAAACGCTTTTGCCGACGCCCCCCTTGCCCCCGATCACCGATATAATGTGTCCTGCCATCCCTGGCCCCCGAGTCTCAGCGATTCACGCGACGTCGTTTCTTAGTACTATTATTGAGGATTTTCCCTTTAATGTCAGCCGTTCCCTCGGAAGCATCCTCGATTATTTTGGGCGTCATGAAAACCACGAACTGGGTCTTCTTGTTGCGAAAGGCCTTCGACCGGAGCAGTGTAAAGAGCGGTCGACCGGCAGCGCCCGTATCGCCCGCTTCTGGATCTTTGTCGATGTCCTTGGCCGTATCGCTCGAGATGAGGCCCGCCAAGGCCGCGCTATCCCCTGATTTCAGGATGATCTTTTCGCGCGTGGTGGTGTTCGTCACCCGCGGCACCCCACCCGCTCCGGCCCCGGCCAGGGCCTGGAAGGTCAGGTCCGAGTCCAAACGGATTTTATTGTCCCCAAGGATCTGGGGCGTCACCTTGATCGTCACGCCCACCTGCGCGGCCGCCGGGATCGGCACTCCGTTCACCACGGCCGAGATATAGGGGATGTTGTCGCTTCTCACGATTTCCATGGTGGAATTGTCCTCGCCCAGTGAGACGGTGGAAAAGAGAATGCGGGCGAAGCCGCCATTGGCACCGGCATTAAGACGCGGCAAGAGGCTCGAGACCACGCCGGAGAAGGAGCCGTCGGAGGTGGAGGCCACGCCCCCGGTGGTGGACTGGCCAAAACGCAGGCCCGCGCCCTCGGAAAGGAAGGGAGCCCATTTGAAGAAGGAGTTCTTCAGGTACTCTTTGCCGATCTCCACGAAGTGGTAGGTCACGCGCACCATCTTCGGCATCGGGGCCGGGGGTGGCTCTTCCACATTGATCAGGTTGCGGATCGAGTATTTTTTGGCCCCGATGCC
>JAKFYM010000212.1 GCA_021730855.1 Bdellovibrionales bacterium | reverse complement strand
CGCGGGCTTCCTCCACCCTGGCTTCGAGTTCTTCTCGCGAGCGGAGCTCAGTGCTTTGCGCCGAGGCCCAGGCGCCAAGCTGGCTGCCCAAAGGACGCGTGGAAAAATAGGCCTGGGATTCGGCGCGGGAAAGTTGCGATACTCGGCCTTCCACTCGTACCTGTCGTTCCAAATCGTCCCAATAGAAACAAAGGGCGGCGAAGGGATGGGCGGCGAGGTCGCGCCCTTTGCGGCTTGCGTAGTTGGTGTAAAAAACAAAACCCGCGTCGGACACATCTTTCAGCAAGACCATGCGGGAGGAGGGGCGGCCGTCGGCTCCGACCGTGCTCAGACTCATGGCGTCAGGGTGCAGGGCGCGCGACTTTTTGCTTGCCTCTTCGAACCATTTGCGAAATTCTGCGAGCGGATCAGTCACTTTTGCCTCCTCCTCATCTTAAGCCTTCCCCCCAAATCTTAAATGATTACAAATTAGTATTGATTTTGCCCCCCCAACGGGCGTACAAAATCAGCATGCACATCTCTGCCGTCGAAGAATACGGCCTTCGCTGCGCTTTGCAGTTGGCCTCGCTGTCGCCTGGCGGCCTCTTGGCCGCTTCGCAAATCGCCGAACGCGAAGGCATTTCCGTTCAGTATGCCAGCAAAATCATGCACCTCTTCCGCAAAGCTGGTCTCGTGGAAGCCGCTCGCGGCATGCAGGGAGGCTTTCGCCTCGCGCGTCCGGCCATAGAAGTGAGCTTGAAGACGGTCTTCTCAGCCTTGAAAGAAGAAAAGAAGGGCTTTTGCAACCAATACAAAGGCCTGCAGGAAGAATGCGTGCACCTGAAGGATTGTTCGGTGCGGCCCGTCTGGCACGTGCTTTCCTCCTACTTTGATTCCGTTCTTGAGCAACTCAACTTAAATGATTTAGTCCGTTCGGAAGTGGAAACGCAGGCGCGCATGGAATCCTTCGCGCGCCAGGGCGCCGATCAATTGCGTGCGCGTTTCCTTCCCCCGCCTCAACCCTCCAGGAGCCTAGAATGATGGGAACCATCCTACCTTTGTTAGAAATCCGTGACCTCCACGTGGAAGTGGAAGGAAAAGAAGTCCTCCGGGGCGTGACCCTCGTGATCAAGCCGGGTGAAGTGCACGCCATTATGGGCAAGAACGGCTCGGGAAAAACCACGCTCTCGAATACCATTATGGGCCATCCCAAATACAAGGTGACCCAAGGGGATATTTTATTTCAGGGGGAGAGTATTCTGGGCCTCGCTCCCGACGAGCGCGCCCGCAAGCGCATCTTCCTCGCCTTCCAATATCCCGTGTCTGTGCCCGGAGTAACCGTGGCGCAGTTCCTGCGCTCCTCCATCCTCGCCGTGCGCGCGGGCGAAGTGGAGCCGCGCGATGTGCGCAAACTCATCAAAGCCGAAATGGCCAAGCTCGACATTCCGGATTCCTTCATGACGAGATTCCTGAACGAAGGATTCTCCGGGGGCGAGAAGAAGCGGCTCGAGACCCTGCAGCTCCGCCTCCTGCAGCCCAAGATGATGGTGCTCGATGAAACCGATTCCGGCCTGGACATCGATTCCCTACGCCGCGTTTCCGAGAGCCTCGATTCCCAGCGCGCGGGCGATCGCGGCATCCTGCTCATCACCCACTACCAGCGCATGCTCTCCTATATCCGTCCCGATTTTGTGCATGTTTTTCTTTCGGGAGCGATCGTGAAGAGCGGGGGCGCTGACCTCGCGCTCGAGCTCGAGGAAAAGGGCTACGAATGGCTAGAGTCGGGGGCAAATCCTTGATGCATTGGCTAGAGCTCGCAAAAAATCAGGCCGAAGAAAGGTTTCGCGCCCTGCCGCTTCCCGGAGCTAAGGACGAGAACTTTCGTTTCACGCCCTTGGCCGACCTGAAGCTAGACGGCCATGCCGAGAGCCTGGCGGCGCCTTCCGCTTCCATAGCGCTCGAGGCAGAAGAGAGCAGCTTGCTTTTCCTCCAGGGAGGCTTGGTCACGCATAGCGGAGGCACGCCGGGGATGACGATCACCGATCTCACCACCGCCGCCAAGCAAGAGGCGCCCGCCGTGCAGCAGGCCCTGAGGGACGAAGCCCTCTTTGCCGAAGATAAATTCGCCCAGCTCACGGCCGCGCGCTGGGAAAATGGCGCTTTTGTTCACCTGCCGCGCGGGAAGAAATTAGAAAAAGCTCTGCGTATTGCCCTCCACGCCACGAAGAGCGAGGAATTCCAGCGGCACCTGATCGTGCTCGAAGAAGGGGCCGAGGCCGTGCTGCTGCAGGAATCCTGGGGCGATGAGACGGAGCGTTTTGTGGGTGAACTCGTGGACGTGCGGCTCGGCAAAAACGCTAAGCTCCACTGGGTGATCGTGCAGCGCCATGGCTCCGAGACCCAGGGCATGCTCCGCCATCAGCTTCGCTTGGATGCCGGAGCGGAGCTCGAGATAACCAACATTCATTTGGGCGGGAAAAAAATCCAGGTCCGGGAAGAGGCACACCTTGGCGCGGGGGCTAGCTTTGTCCTTGAGGGAGCCGCCCGGGGCGAGCGCGAACAGCACTTTGATTTCTGGCTAGACGTGCAGCACGAGGGCCGCGCCTCCAAAAGTCGCAGCGAATTCTCCTTCGTGATGGCCGATCGCGCGAAGGCGGTCTTCAACGGCCTGGTTCACATTTTTCCCAAAGCGCCCCAGACCGAGGCGAGCCAAAAGTGCAAGAGCCTCCTGCTGAGCTCCAAGGCCACCGTGCATGCGATCCCGAAGCTCGTGATCCAGACCGACGATGTGAAATGCAGTCACGGAGCGAGCGTGGCCAATGTGAATTTTGAGCAGCTCCACTACCTCCAAAGCCGCGGCATCAGCAAGCAAGAGGCCGAGCGCATGATCGTGCTGGGCTTCACCGAGCCTGTGCTGGCGCGTATCCCGAGCGAGGGAATGTATGCACGTGCCGCGGCGGCGCTGGAGCAAAAGATCGGAGGCGTGCTGCAATGAGTTTTACCCAAGACCAAGTGCAAAAATTCCGCGCCGATTTTCCTATCCTCAGCCGCGAGGTGAGGGGCAAGCCGCTCATTTACCTCGACAATGCCGCCACCACGCAAAAGCCGCTGGCCGTGATTGACTCGCAGGCGCGGGTGTATAAGGAACTGAACGCCAATGTGCACCGGGGCGTGCACTTCCTCAGCCAAGAATCCACGGATGCCTATGAGAAATCCCGCCGCAAGATCGCCCGCCATCTCGGCGTGGCCGACGAAGCGGAGATCATTTTCACTCGCGGCACCACCGAGGCCATCAACCTGGTCTCGCGCACTTGGGGCCTGGCGAATGTGCAGGCCGGCGATCGTGTGGTGGTCTCCCGCATGGAGCACCATTCGAACTTTGTGCCTTGGCAAGCACTCGCCCGCGAAAAGGGCGCCGAATTTGTGATCTGGGAAATCGAGCCGGATTTCACGCTCAGTCTCGAGCGCCTAGAAGATATTTTGAAAAAGGGCCGCGTGAAATTGCTCGCCTTCACCGGCATGAGCAATGTGCTCGGCACCATCAACCCCGTGCCGGAAATCTCCGCCCTGGCCAAAAAGCATGGCGCCCAGGTGCTGGTAGATGCCGCCCAGGCCATGGCCCATCTTCCGATCAGCCTCAAAGACTGGCCGAACGTGGACTTTGTGGCCTTTTCCGCCCATAAAATGTGCGGCCCCACCGGGATCGGCGTGCTGTGGGCCAAACGCAAAACCTTAGAAGCCATGCCGCCCTACCAATTCGGCGGCGACATGATCCTGCAGGTGGGCGACGAGGTCACCACCTGGAATGAGCTTCCCTGGAAGTTCGAGGCCGGCACCCCGAACTATGGCGACAGCATCGCCTTTGGCACGGCCCTCGACTACCTCGCCGAGGTGGGCATGGAGCGCATCCACGCCTATGAGACCGAGCTCGTGCACCTCGCGCGCCAAAAACTCCTCGAGATCGACCAGGTGAAAATCCTCGCCCCCGAGAGCCTCGCTCTCCATAGCGGCGCCGTGAGTTTCACCACCGGCCTCGTGCACCCGCACGACCTTGCCACCTTCCTCGACGCCGAGGGCATCGCCATTCGCGCTGGCCACCACTGCGCTCAGCCCTTGATGCGAAAACTCAACGTGATCGCCACCAACCGCGCGAGCTTTGCCTTCTACAACACCCGCGCCGAGGTGGAGCGTTTTGCCGAAGTGGTGCGCGCGGCGATGGAGTATTTCGGATGAGTGTCGACCGCAACATCCATCTCGATGCCCTTTATAAGGACGTGATCCTCGATCACCACCGGCATCCCCGGAATTTCGGCCTGGTCGAGAAGCCGGCTGCCCAGGTGGAGGGCTACAACCCCCTCTGCGGCGACCGCGTGGACATTTCGATCGCACTCGCGGACGGAAAACTCCAAGACTGCCGCTTTCGCGGCGAAGGCTGCTCGATCTGCATGGCCAGCGCCTCGATGATGACCGAGGAATTGATCGGGAAATCCGTCCCCGAGGTGCAGAAAACCATCGATGGCTTCCGCGCCCTGCTCAAGGGCGAGGAATGCCCGTTGGCGGTGGAGGGCGACCTCGAAAGCCTCGTGGGCGTGCGCAATTTTCCGGTGCGGATCAAGTGCGC
Source organism: Bdellovibrionales bacterium (assembly GCA_021730855.1). Classification (GTDB taxonomy): domain Bacteria; phylum Bdellovibrionota; class UBA1018; order CAIPTA01; family CAIPTA01; genus JAKFYM01. The sequence goes on along the minus strand of JAKFYM010000212.1, from coordinate 1,133 downwards.
GCTCCTGCCTTGGACCACTTTGCACCAAGCGATCCATAAAGCCCGGGGGGAAAAATGAACCAAGAACTGCTCGAGTGGCTGCGCCCGGTCCAAGACCCCGAACTCTTTTTGAGCTTGGTCGACCTCGGCCTCGTGTATTCCGTCACGAAAGAGGGCGGGGCCGCCTCCGTGAAAATGACTCTCACCAGCCCGGGCTGCCCTGCGGCGGGATACCTCGTGGATGAGGTGAAGAAACGTTTGTTAGAGTACCCCGGCGTGGAAACCGCCGACGTACAAATTGTGTTTGAACCAAAATGGGACCCGCGCACCATGGCTTCCGACGAAGTCAAAGACCGCTTAGGAATCTGGTGATGGACGAACTACAACGAAAACTTTCCGAAGCCTACAAATACGGTTTCACCACCGACATTGATTCCGACCAAGCGCCCCCAGGCGTGAATGATGGCACCATCCGTTTCATTTCCGCCAAAAAGAACGAGCCCGAGTGGATGCTCGAATGGCGGCTCGCGGCTTTCCACAAATGGCAGAAGATGCAGGAGCCGCGCTGGGCCTGGCTGAACTATCCCGCCATCAACTACCAGGACATCATTTATTATTCCGCGCCAAAAAAGAAGGAGGGACCGAAATCCCTCGACGAAGTGGACCCAAAGCTGATCGAGGCCTACGAGAAGCTGGGCATCTCGCTGCACGAGCAAAAGCGTCTGGCCGGCGTGGCCGTGGATGCGGTCTTCGACTCGGTGTCCGTGGTCACCACCCATCGCGAGGAGCTAAAAAAACTCGGCATTATTTTCTGCTCGATCTCGGAAGCCCTGCAGGAGTGCCCCGAACTTGTGCGCAAATACTTAGGCACCGTAGTGCCGGTGACGGACAATTTTTTCTCGGCCCTCAACTGCGCCGTCTTCACGGATGGCTCCTTTGTGTACATCCCCAAGGGCGTGAAATGCCCGATGGATCTCTCCACCTATTTTCGCATCAACGCTTCGGGCACGGGCCAGTTCGAGCGCACCCTGATCATCGCCGACGAAGGCTCGGAAGTTTCCTATATGGAGGGCTGCACGGCCCCGATGCGCGACGAAAACCAACTCCATGCCGCCGTGGTGGAGCTCGTGGCCTTGAAAGACGCCAAGATCAAA
>JAKFYM010000132.1 GCA_021730855.1 Bdellovibrionales bacterium | reverse complement strand
GCTCCAGGTGCCATCCAGCACGATGAGGCCCTTCACATTCTGCGCAAGCGGCTGCAGTTCCTTTTTGGTGTTAAACACATTTACTGGACCGGGAAGCGTGGCTCCCTTCGGGCCGAGATAAAGCACCGCCCAGGCCGAAGGAATCTCGTCCTCCCCCACGGCCGCCTTGAAGGAACGCCAGGAGAGCCCCACACGAAGTTTGGCGTTCTCCAAGCCCCGCACCAGGAGCGCGGCGCTTCCCAATTCCTTATCGGGCTCCTGCGGATGCTGAAGCACGAGCACACGCACCTGATTGGGAAAAGCCGTGACGGGAATTTCCGCGGCGAGGCTGGCGCGCTCACGATCTTTCGCACGCTCGATGCGCTCTTCTTTGGGATTCATAGAGTCCAATTGATTTCTTTTTTCCCCCAAGAGCGCAGGATGGCGTTGGCCTTGGAAAAATGTTTGCAACCGAGGAAGCCCGTATGGGCCGAAAGTGGCGAAGGGTGGGGAGCCTTTAGGATTGCGTGCGGGGGGGTGCGGATCATCGCCGCCTTGGAATGCGCAAAGCTACCCCACAATAAAAATACTTTAGGTTCATCACTCTCGCTCAAGACGCGAATCACTTGGTCGGTGAAACGCTCCCAGCCATGATTCCGGTGCGAGGCCGCCTGGCCCTCTTCCACCGTGAGCACCGTATTGAGCAGGAGCACTCCTTGCGCGGCCCAGGAGGTAAGATTGCCATCCTTGGGGATCGGCAATTGCAAATCCTCGTGCAGCTCCTTAAAAATATTTTTGAGCGAGGGTGGGGGCCGCACTCCGTCTTTCACCGAAAAACATAGTCCATGGGCTTGGCCCGGACCATGGTAGGGATCCTGCCCTAGAACCACCACCTCCACCTTGTCTAGGGGCGTGAGGTTGAAAGCGTTGAAGATCTCGCTGCCATGGGGATAGATTTTTTTACCCTTGGCAGACTCGCGACGCAAAAAAGCACGCAGCTCGTCCATATAGGGCGAGGAAAATTCTCCAGCTAGGGCTTTTTTCCACTCCGGTTCTATCTTAACCCGCTCTAGACTCATGTAGGCTAACTCCTCATTGATAGCTAAAGGTGACGCTCATGAATTCCAATGCTTTTCTTCTAACACAAAATCCGCAAAGCGGCGCAGAACTCCATCGCTACCCCGTGCACTCACCTCAAGAAATTGACGTGCGCCTACAGAAAGCAAGGAGGGGATTTATCGATTGGCGGCGCAGCCCAATGGCCCATCGAAAAGAGCTCCTAGACCAGGTGGAAAAGATTTTATTGAGGGAGCAGGAAGTTTTTGCTCGCCTCATCGAGCTAGAAATGGGCAAGCTCTTTTCCGAAGCCATGGCTGAAGTGGAAAAATGCGCCAAATGCGCCGCTTACTATCGCGACTATGGCCCGGAATTCCTGGCCCCCCTACCCATCCCCACCGAAGCCCGGCTAAGTTATGCCGCCTTCGAGCCCTTGGGCACCGTGCTAGCGATCATGCCCTGGAATTTTCCTTTTTGGCAGGCGTTCCGCTGCGCCCTCCCCTCCCTGCTTGCGGGAAACACCGTGCTGCTCAAACATGCCTCCAATGTGACCGGTTGCGCCCTCGCGATCGAACGCATTTTCCAAGAAGCCGCCAACCGCAGCGATCTTTTTCAGGCGCTGCTGGTCCCGGGAAAATCTGTGCTCCCCCTGATTGCCCGCTCCGAAATCTCTGCCGTGAGCCTCACTGGCTCTACCGAGGTGGGCAAAGAGGTGGCCGCCGCAGCCGGAGCCGTGCTGAAAAAATGCGTCTTGGAGCTGGGCGGCTCCGATCCCTATATCGTGCTCAAGGATGCCAATCTCGCTCAGGCCGCTAGCATTTGCGCCCAATCGCGCCTCCTCAATGCGGGGCAAAGCTGCATCTCGGCCAAACGCTTCATCGTGGAAAAAAGCGTGCATGCCGAATTCCAGGAGCTTTTTCTACAGGCGCTGCAATCGGCTCCTGCGGCCCCTTTGGCTCCCCTCGCCCGCGCAGATTTGCGGGAGACACTGCACAAGCAAGTGGTGCGTTCGGTGGAGCAGGGAGCTCGCCTCCTTTGCGGCGGGAAGCTCCCCGAATCCCTGGGTTTCCACTATCCAACCACCCTGCTTAGCACGGTGGGGCCGGGCATGCCCGCCTATGAAGAAGAATTATTTGGTCCAGTGGCCGCGCTGATCGAAGCGAGAGATGCGGAGCATGCCATTGAGATCGCTAATAATAGCTGCTTTGGCTTGGGAGCCGCGGTGTTCACGAACGACCTAAGGCTCGGGGAAGAAATTGCACAATCCCGGCTGGAAGCGGGGGCTTGTTTTGTGAATACGCTCGTACGCTCCGATCCGCGCTTGCCCTTTGGCGGCATCAAGGAATCGGGCTATGGCCGGGAACTCTCGTCTTTTGGCGTGCGCGAATTCACGAATGTGAAAACCGTGCTGATCGAAAATGGCAACCGCTAGCCTTGGAATACCGAGGGCTTGGTATTTTTGATGCCTCGGTCTTCGGCCAGAAGCGAATAAATCACATGGTCATGCCAGCGGCCATTGAAGTAGACAGCTCCGCGCCGAATCCCTTCGTAGACAAAACCAAGAGACTTGGCCAGCCCAATCGAAGCTCGGTTATTGGGCAGGATTTCCGCTTCGAGGCGATGCAGCTTCAATTTCTTAAAAGCAAACGCAATCGCGGCTTCCACCACTTCCTTGCCATAGCCGTGCTTCCAATAGTTGTTGAAAATACTATAGGAGAGGCGCGCGCTCTGCACATTGAAGCGCAAGACCAAAGCAAGGAGCACCACCCCCATCAAACGGCCGGTCTTTTTCTCAAAGACGGCAAAATGAAAAATCACCTGGCTCTTGCGATGCCTTTCGGTTTGCCCAAGGAATTTGCGAAAGGCGGCAGGCTTCAATTCAGCCACCGTCTTTTTTTCTAAATCAAATTCATTCTGCTTGGCAAACATCACCTCGTGGGCGCGTTTCCAAGCAGCATAGTCGCCCGGGCGGTAGAGCCGCATTAGGAAGCGCCGAGTTTCGAACTGGAGTTTCTTCATTCTCCCTACCAGGATAGGGGATCTTGGCCCGTTAGCGGAAGATTTCTTGGAAAAAATCCTTCATCGCCCTCCAGGAGCGCTTAGCGGCCAGGGCGTTGTAGGCCGCGCCCTTGGAATTATCGTTCCCAGCCGCAGGATTGGTGAAAGCATGCACGGCCTGGCTGTATTTCACCAATTGCCAATCCACTTTCGCCTCGCGCATCTCTTCTTCGAAATCTTCCACTTCGTCGTTGGGCACGTTCGGATCGTCTGCTCCGTGCAGGACTAGCACCTTGGCGCGGATATTTTTGGCATCGTCTGGGGTGGGCGAGGCCAGGCCGCCATGGAAGCTCACCACCCCGTTGAGATTGGCCCCAGAGCGGGCGAGCTCGAGAACGGCCGTTCCGCCAAAACAGTAGCCAATGGCCGCGATCTTTCTATCGTCTACTCTTGTTTGCTTCTTCAATTCGTTAAACGCAGCATTCACGCGCTTGCGCAGGAGAGGTCGATCGTTTTTGTAGAGACCCGCCACCTTGCCAGCTTCCGATGGGTTCGGGCGCACGCCTTTTCCATAAATGTCCGCGGCAAAAGCCACGTAGCCTTGTTTTGCTAGTTGCTTGGCTCGGTCTTTCACGTAGTCGCCAAGACCCGTCCATTCATGCACCACCACCACGCCGGGAAGCTTGCCAGTTTTTTCGTCATCATAGGCGAGAAAACCTTCGAGCACCGTGTCCCCTTCTTTGTACTCCACGGATTTGCTGACCACTTTTGCTTGGCTCACTGTGGCCATAAAAAACGAGAGAAAAACGAGAACCGTCATAAAAACCTCCGAAGAAAAAAGGCGCCTTGCGGCGCCTATTCTACAGCAGTCTGTATGGAGAGGAAATCAATTGCGGCTGATCTTCTTTTTGGAGTTGGCTGGAAGGCGGTTATTGGCTTCGCAGCTATAGGCAATTTGCCACTCCTTGAGCTGAGTGGTTTCGGTGGAAGTGGTGGTTTCTTCGCCAGGAGGGGTGCCGCCAGAGGTGAAAGAAATTCCGGCGAGGCGGAAGGCTTCTTTCGGGCTTTGGCCTTCGCGCTTATTGGTATTGGAGTTAGCGTCCGTCTTTTGCCCCACTACCACTTCACCCTCTTCCGCCACATTCGCCGTGGCATCGCTTCCGCAATTGGCCGCCATCAAAAAATCGGCGCGGGCGCGATCTTCCGGGCGATGCGTGGGCTTCAGGGCAATCACGCCGCCAGAACGGGGTTTCTTTTTTACTTCGCGCGCATAAGGCTCATACGGCATCGAAGCACAAGCAGAGATCAAAACGATCACAGGCAACAACAAAACAAATTTCATGGGTCCTCCAGATAAAGGGTTAAAGTCTTAAGTAGGATAAGGTTCTAGCGCAAAGCGCTTCCAAGAAAAACCGTTTCGTTCTAGAAGTTGCGTGCGTCGGGCGGCACAGACTGTGCGGAAGCACCGCGTCTGCCAAAAGCGAAAAAGAGAATGCTGGCCACGATGGCACCGAGAACCACGCCAGTGAAAGTCACCTTACGATAGGTCTCAAGCGCCCAGCTCACGGCTGGTTTGCAAGAAATCCCCAGATCGGCAGGAGGAGAAAAATACCAGACGATAATATCGGGGGAGAGCCAGGCAAATCCCAAAGCGCCAATCAAACCACCCGTGGCGAGGGTCCATAGAAATTTTTTCAAGACTTGCATTTTTTCTCCGACGGCAAAGGTAAAGCCACCACTAGGCGTGTCTTCCCTGATTTTTCGTCAATATAAAGCTTTCCCCCATGACCTTCCACTATTCCCTGGGAAATCGAAAGGCCGAGTCCTGTGCCCTGACCCGCTTCCTTGGTGGTGAAAAAGGGCTGAAACACTTTGTCGCGAAGCACGGGGGGAATGCCATGCCCACTATCTTCCATGGATATTTGGATCTCCTGTCCAACGCACTCCGCCTTCAGCGTGATTTCTTTCTGCTCTCGCCCCTGAACGGCATCGATCGCATTGCAGGTGAGATTCAGAATGACCTGAGAAATTTCGCAAGGCCGGCAATCGATGAAAAGCGAATCATCAGGCAAGTCTAGCGCGAAGGTCACCACCGAAGAATCGAGCCGGGCCTGGCACATCGCCATTGTGTCCCGCAACAATGGCCCCAGCTCGGTGCGCTGCAAAGGATCCCCGGCATTGTGGCGCGAAAAAGTGCGGAGCCCCTTTACGATGGTGGCAATGCGATTGGACATTTTTTCCATCGTGGCCAGGCTCTCACTGAGCATGGGATTTTTATAGGAACGGGTGATTTCCTGCAGCTGGGTAGCGAGGCCATGAATCACCGCCAACGGATTATTGATCTCATGGGCAATGCCACTCGCCATCTCCCCGAGCGCCGCAAACTTGGCTTTCGACACGATCTGCATCTGCGTGGCCTCCAGGCGCTTCTTGGCTTCCGTGAGCAAGGTGATGTCTTCCGCAAACCCCACCACCCGCACCGCGCGTTCCTCACCATCGCGAACCACAAAAGCACGATCCTTCACCCACCGCTGGCTGCCATCGGGGCGCAGCACTCGGTAGACTTCTTCGTAGGGCTCCTCGGCGATTTTTTTTAGGCCTTCCTCTACCCGCAGCCGGTCCTCAGGATGGATTCCATCCAAAAAAGACAATGTTTTTTCATAGAGACTCTGGGTGGAACGCCCCCAAATTTCTTCATAACCACGGCTCACGTA
>JAKFYM010000412.1 GCA_021730855.1 Bdellovibrionales bacterium | reverse complement strand
ATCCGTATGAATGGCATTTACCGGACAAGAGGGAATGCAGAGCTGGCAATCCGTGCAGGTGTCACGGTCGATGGCGTGGCGCTGGTGGCCGGGGTAGATGCTCGAGGTGGGGCAGAGCGGAGCGCAGATACCGCAATTCGTGCAGGCATCTTTGATTTGCGAAGCCATTATGCCTTTGCTCCCGCCGCGGCTTGTTTGCTCAGGCGCTTGACCGTTTCCTCGAGGGCGGTGATTTTCTCCAGCTGACCTTCTGGATCTATGGCACCGCGCTTTTCTTTCAGGAGCGCGTCTACTTGGTTCTCCAATAATTTTAATTTATCTGCCAACTCGGCCTTTTCTTTACGAAGTCCTTGGATCACGGCGGGATCGAGCTGCTTGAGCCGTGCCTCTAACGATTGAATGTGGGCATCACGCGTCGCTAGGATCTTTTTGAGGTCGGCAACCGTCTCGCCGCCTTCTTCTTCATCATTGGCCGCGGCTTTGCGCAGAAATTCAATGGCCAGCTCCACTGTGGAAAGGATCGGCACCACCGGCGGCTTAGCAAACAACTTTACTTGTTCTTTGAGCTCCTGATTCGAAGAAGCCAGCACAATCTTACCGGCCAATTCACGCGCAAAAACATCCAGAATCGCCACTTCACGGATCACTTCGCTCTCGAGGCTCGGAGTGTCCACAAAGTGCAGGACGATCTTATTTTTCCCATCCCGCAATAGCTTCGATAGCCCAGCTTTGAGAATATTGAAGTTATGGGAGTCCACCCCTCCCGTCACGTCGAGAATGGCAATTCCGTCTTGCTGTCGTAATCCGACTTTCATCCCACCTTCGCGCGGTAGTAGAGAACCTTCATCACATCGCGACGGGAAATAATTCCCACGAGGCGCTGCTCTTTATCGAGCACGGGCAGGCGCCGACACTTGAGCTCGATGAAACGTTTTAAGATCTCATATAAATCGGTTTCCTCATCCACGGTCTGCACCACCGAAGAGTAAGGAATATTGTCTTTAAATAGCGCGGGGTCGATCTTTTTATCCTTACCCACACGGGCGATGATGTCGTATTCGGACAGAATGCCGATCATCTTTCCGGCCTTATCGACCACAGGTAGTCCAGTAATTTTGTTGTTTACCAAGAGCTTGACCGCGTCCTCGATATTCATGCCTTCTTTGGCGACTACGAGGCGGCTGGACATAATGTCTTTTGCTTTAGTGCTATTCATACTATCAGGATAGAGCCCCTGCAGTTTGACTTCAAGCCCAACGGAGCCCTATCCTGATAGTATGTTCTCCCTAAAGGAAGCCGCGCCTTTTCTTCCGCTCCGCCTGGGCGTCACGGCGGCCGATACTCTGCAGGAATTCATCGATATTGACGTCTCAGCCGATGATCTCGTGCGCATCCTCAATCGCAATGGCGTGTATAAAAATCTTTTTGCGAGCTTTGTGCAGCAAAAGACCGGTAAGACGGAGGCCAAAGAGGGCCAGGAAGAGCAAGCCAGCCCCACCCATCGCCTAATTGGTTTGCTCGGCATGCTCGGCAGCCGCAACCTCATCCTCGCCCTGCGCATGCACCGCGCGGTGGACGGCCGCTTTCCGATCGACGAAGAAGGCAAACTCGAGGTCAATGCCCCCGACAGCCTCAAGCGCGCGCTCGAGGTGGAAGATATCTTCTCCCGCCTCGACCTTGACTATTCCGAAACAGCCTATGCCGGTGCCGTGTACTACGACTGGATGTTTCGAATCGCCTCTCAGGGTCAGGACTTTAAGAAGCTTGAGCCCTACTTCCAAGAAATCTGGAAACGCGCCCAGCGCACGGGCTTCATTGCCCACCTCTTGGCGCAACACATGCCTTCGGTTCCGCATAAGTTCGCCGCCGCTGCGGGAATGCTTCTGCACGCGGGAAAGCTCCACTTGGCATTGCGTTTTCCCGATGCCTATCCCGATTTTGAGCGCGACCTAGACAAAAACGATGCCCTCACTCCGGTGGCCCGCCTGCTCCTGGAGCGGGAAAAGTGGGGCTGGAGCCAGGAAGAAATCGGCGCGCACAGCCTGCACTATTTTGGGCTTTTCCAAAATCTCATTCCCGCCATTCGCCATTTTCGCGAGCCCTACTACCTCAAGGACCTCGACCAGGGAGCCTATACCTTTACTTCGCTGCTCTGGCTGGCCGAAAGCATGGGGCGCTCCTGGCGCATTCCCGCCAACGATGCCGATCCAGTGTTCGCGGATTGGGCGCATCCGAGCGTGCGCAACCTGAAGCTGCCAAAAGCGACGCTCATCGACATCCTCAAAACCGCCATGGCGATTCGCTAGAAGCGCTCCCCCAAGGACAGAAGGGGAAGCGCAGAGGGCTTACTCCGGTTGGACTTGGGGGGCTGGCAGATCGTCCTTTTGCTCATGAGGCATTTCCCAAGCCGGGGCCGGGGCCTCCACTTCAGCAGCGGGCATAGGATTCACCGGACGTTTGCGCTTATGCCGCTTTTGCTGTTTCTTCTTTTTCTTCTTCTTAGATTTTTTAGATTTCTTGGATTTTTTCTTCTTTTTTGCCTTGGCCACTTTGGCCTTAGTTTCCTTTTGCATGGAGGGACCCGACGACGCCTCTGGCCCTTGGGCCTCAGCTGGGTGAAAAACTAGAAAAGACAACAAAATCATCACTACTAAAGTCCGCATTTCCCTCTCCTGACCAAGAATTGTTGCTTGTGAGACGTCCCCACCTAATGGTAACAAACTTCCCAAACAAGCTAAGAAAAAATAGGAGTCCCCCATGTCGAATGCCCGCGTTGTCACCATGCACTACACCCTAACCGATGAAAGCGGGGAGGTTTTGGATAGCTCCGCGGGCGGCGAGCCCCTTCAATACCTAGAAGGAGCCGGCAACATCATTCCGGGCCTCGAGCGCGAGGTGCAGAAAATGCAAATCGGCGAGAAGAAAAAAGTAAAAATCCAGGCTGCCGAAGCCTATGGCGAAAAACGCGAGGACCTTGTGGTGACCGTGCAGCGCACGCAGTTTCCCGCCGATGCAAAGCTCAAAGTGGGCGACCGTTTTCGCGGTGGATCCGACGACCATTCGCCGGTCTTCACCGTGCTTTCGATCGAGGGCGAGGAAATCACTCTGGACGGAAACCACCCCTTAGCGGGCAAAGACCTGAATTTCGACGTAGAAGTGAAGGAAGTGCGCCCGGCCACGGAAGAAGAAGTCAGCCACGGCCATGCCCATGGCCCTCACGGCCACCACCACCACTAACGGTTATTTATGTCACCCACCAGCCTTGCGATCTTAGCCTATGGCTGGTGGGGCCTTGTCCCTCTTTATTGGAAGCTGCTTGCACGTTTCTCTTCCGAAGAACTCATCCTCTTCCGCATCCTGCTCTCCTTTGTTTTCCTCCTGTTGCTCTGCCTCCTCCGGCCCGCCTACCGTAAATTCGGTCCCATCCTCTCCAGCCCCCGCCTCCTCCTCGGACTCACGGCCTCGGGCACCTTGATCGGTTTCAATTGGTATCTTTACGTCTGGGCCGTGAACCATGGACACGTGATCGACGCGAGCCTCGGTTACTTTCTCAATCCACTCGTGAACGTGGCCTTAGGCACCCTGCTCTTAAAGGAACGCATGAGCCCCCAGCAAAAAATCGCTTGCGCCCTTGCGAGTATTGGCGCGGGGATTCTCGCCTGGCAAGTGGGCGGGGTGCCGTGGATCTCGCTCCTGCTCGCGCTCTCCTTCGCGCTCTATGGTCTCTTGCGCAAAACCCTGCAAGTGAGCACCATTCCCGGAACTTTTTGGGAGACTCTCTTGCTCTCGCTCCCCGCTCTCTGGGGGCTCCTCTGGATGGGTGAACGCTTGCACTTTCCCGCAGCAACCGGCGGGGAGCTCCTGGTGCTCGCCTTCTGCGGGATCGTCACCACCGTGCCACTCCTGGCCTTCGCCGAAGCCGCCAAACACATGCCATTTTCCCTCTTGGGCTTCTTTCAATTCATCTCGCCCTCCCTGCAGTTCCTCCTGGGTTTTTTTGTCTTTCACGAGCCCTTCACGCCTCTGCAATGGCTGGCCTTTGCCTTTATCTGGATGGGCCTGGCCGTGTTTGTGGTGCATCTACGCCGGGAAAACCGCTTGCGCTAAGTGGCTTCCGACGAAATAATTCTTCATATGCGCAAAAATTATGAGCTCGTCGTGATTGGCTCTGGACCCGGCGGAACCCGCGCGGCGATCCAAGCCGCCAAGGCCGGAAAACGCGTGGCCCTCATCGAGAAAGGCAAACTCGGCGGCTTCTGCGTGCATACCGGCACGATCCCGAGCAAGAGCCTACGCGAAGCAGCCTTACGCCCCGGGAAAACAAATTTTCTAGAGTCGATGGCGCGCATGCGTTCGGTGCTGGAGGGTGAGGTGAAGCTCGCCAAGGAACAGCTCACCCGCAATAAAGTGGACTTATATTTCGGCACCGCGAGTTTTCTGGATTCCCACAGCCTAGAGGTGCGAACCAAGTCGGGCAAGGAGACCATCGGCGGCTCCGCGATCGTGATCGCCACGGGCACGCGCCCAATCCGCCATGCCGAGTTCCCCTTCGGGAAGCCCGGCCTCTACGACAGCGACGGCATTCTAAAACTAAAAAAGCTGCCCAAAAAAATGCTCGTGATCGGCGCCGGCGTGATTGGCTGCGAGTACGCGAGTATATTCGCGCGCCTTGGGAGCAAGGTCACGCTCGCGGATCGCCGCAATGAGCTCCTGCGCTCGGTGGACCTCGAGGTGGTGGATGCTCTCAAGAGCGGCTTCGAGGGCGCAGGGGTGCGCTTGCTGTTGGTGGCGAAGATTGGGAAGATTGTTAGAGGATCTGCGAACCTAGAACTAGAGCTCAACGGCAAGCGGGAAAAGTTTGAATCGATCCTGGTGTGCATGGGCCGCCAGCCGAATGTGGAGGAGCTCGGCCTGGCGAAGGTGGCGGTGGCCTTGAACGAGCGCGGTTTTGTGAAGGTGGACGCGGACTACCGCTCGTCGGTGCCGCATATCTATGCCGTGGGCGACGTGATTGGCCCCCCGGCCCTAGCGGCCGCCTCTGCCGAGCAAGGGCGAATCGCTGCCTGCCGGATCTTTGGGCTCGAGTCGGCGGGGTTTCCTAGTTCCTTTCCTTACGGAATCTATACGATCCCGGAAATCTCCTCGGTGGGCCTCTTGGAGACCGAGCTCAAAGAAAAGGCGGTGCCCTATGTGGTGGGGCGCGCCGGTTTTTTTGAGCTCGCTCGCGGACTGATCGTGGGCGAGAAAGAGGGATTCATCAAACTCCTCGTGCATCGCGAGACGCGCCGCCTGCTGGGAATTCATGTCATTGGCCACGGGGCAACGGAGTTGATCCATATCGGGCAGATTGCGTTTGCGTTGGAAGCGCCGGTGGATTTTTTGGTGACGAATATTTTTAATTATCCCACTTTCGCCGAGGCGTATAAGGTGGCTGCGCTGCGCGCGCTGAACCAGCTGCGGTAGGGGGCGGGCGGCGAGGGGCGAGTGAGTGCGGAGCACGAGCGGGATGCGCGGACGGGATGCCCGGCGCTGGGGCGCGGACGCAGAGGCGCGCACAGCGAGGTGCGGAGCACGAGCGGGAGCACGGCTCGGGCTCGGGCGCGAGATGCCTGGGGGGCAACGCGGGCGGGCCGTGCGAGGGGAAAGATTTTTTGAGCGCCCTCAATGCTTAGGCCAATAGGGATCCATGGTTTCTTTGCCGAGGATTCTTCTGGCTTCGAGGAGATTGTGGGGCTGGCAGAGGCATCT
>JAKFYM010000086.1 GCA_021730855.1 Bdellovibrionales bacterium | reverse complement strand
GAACGAGGCGGCTGAAGAAGCATACATCTATTTTGACCTTCGGATACGTCGGCTACCAAAGAACAAAACAGGCAAGATAGACATTCTTGCCCACGGCTTAGCGGACAACGACGCTGACGCCTTCCGCCACGCGTATGTAAGCGGCGTATTTACTCAAGAGTATGGCGAGAAAACGGCAAACTTCCTTGGCCTGGCCAATGAGTATTGGCCAGGAGGTCAACTTTCGCATGCAGCAAAACCACGTTCCCGGAACATGGATCTATGGAACAACAAAGTCGGGAGAAAATACGGCAAGAAAACACGCGGCAGGAAAGCCTTACTAAAGCTGATTCACAGAGCTCTCAAAAATGGAGAATTAATCATAGATCTAACTGACCCTCGCGAATTCACGGGAGCCATGAAGCCGCCTCTGCGCCTTTCGAAACCAATTATCGCATTGTCGAAATCCCAGACGGGCCGAAACCAAACTTTCTTTGATCTTCAAAAAAGACTTACGCTTTCCCGAGAAGAGCTTGTGGCCCTAATTCGGGCCGGTAAATATCGGGGCTATTCCGTAAAACTGATCCGCGGAATTGAGACACCAGTCTCCAAGCGAGACGGACGGATCACCAACAATATTGGATGATCAAGCGATCTTCCGCCGCGAGCTAGTCTTTCGACGCTCTAAACGGATCCTGCACCCCATAGCCGATAGCAAGTCAAGGACAGTCCCGATCCGGGGATTCTTCCCGCGAGCCAATGCCTTATAAAGGCTCTCGCGGTTTAGCCCGGCTTGCTCCGCGAGCTTAGCGAAGCCATGAACTCTGGCCACATCACGAAGCCCTAGCAGCAAAAGATCGGCGTCATTCTCTTCGAGAATCGAATTCAGGTATTCGATGGCGTAAAGAGGATTTTTGAGTCGATCATCCAGGCCGTCTTCATAAGGTCGACTTGCTCTCTGTTTTGATTTCATTTCAATATCCTCGCTTTCCATTCTGTCCAGAATCGTTTGGCCTGCGCGATGTCCTTCTCCTGCCGCTTCTTTGTGCCGCCGCAGAGAAGAATGACCAAGGTCGCCCCGTGCTCCGCAAAATAAACCCGGTATCCTGGCCCGTAGTCCAAGCGGACTTCTTGCACGCCTTCGCCGACCGACTTGTAATCGCCAAAATTACCTAGTCGGATCTTGGCAATGGTTTTATCTATGAGCACCTGCGCCCTCATGTCCGAAAGACCATCTACCCAGGCATGAAAGACGTCCTCCCCTTTCTGGGTTACGTAGGTTTCAACATTTCGTGGAATAGCTTCTCGCATCCAGAGTTAATTGTAGCCAATTGGCTACAATTAAGCAATAGGTAAAAAATTGCTTTTTAACCAAAACTCCCGCTTCTGAAGCCAGCGAATAGAAAGATCGCTTTGCGGTAGCATCGAATCTAAGCACCTGGGAAAATAGTCACAATGAGTTTGGCGGCTCGTGGCAAGAGAGGGTGAGCTTGGGCTGCGCTCTTTTTTTTGGACCCTAAACTCAATTTTATCGAAAACGCTGGGTGCCAGCATAGAAATAAGACTAGCTTCAGGCCTGAAAAATACTTTTGTAGATTAAGCTTATGACTATGGAGTCAATAGAAAGATGACTGAACGCGAGCTCTTAGAAAAATTATTACGTAAAGATCATTTGAGTGTTCCAGAGAAGAATCTTCTTCCCGAAGGAAAGGCTAAAGCATCCTTACTCATCGAAATCATCGTCAACGCTTTGGAGAAAACGGGAAGCTACCCGGGGCCCTTTACCAATTCTAATTCTTTTGGAGAAAGCTGCTGCCTCTCGATAGAAAAATCTGGCTATCTCTTGATGAAGAATTCTGAGGTGGGTCTGCAACGATTCGACATTGTTTATAAAAAATATTTTTCCGATAAAATCGAAGCCGCTAAAAAGTTTTTAGAGTTGAATTACGAATCCCCCGGCTATGCAGGCACCATAGACGGTATTCCCATTGACTGGACTCAGTAGCACCAGCAATCAAGCCATGGAAGCGTAAGTCGCTTCTTTTCTTCTTGAGGATTCTGATCCGAACCCCATTGTAAAATTTTCACCCGAAAGAACCCCATGAAGAATCAGGGGCAAATCCCTGAAATTTTTACTAGGCGCGACGACAAGAAGCCAGCGCGAACTCCTAGCCGAATCCTGCCAAAGCCCCTAATCACTTATCACTCAAGTCGCCGCTAGACTTTTCTTTTCGCCTCGCATACACCCACTCCCGACGCCATTCGACGCTCCCTGAAAGGATCCAAGATGAAATACTTTTTTCTGTTTTCCTTCCTCGCCCTTGTCTCCGTTCAAGCCTTCGCGGAAGACGAGCAAGAGATTGTTGCGATCGAAAACGACAGCGTTAACGCCAGTCTCATTGATGGCTATGAGACCATTTCTAACACTGGAAGATTAAGTGGAACTGTCGTTTCTAAAAACGTGGGCGATGGCCACCATTCCTATCTCGTGACGATAAAAAATAGCGCGGCAGAAACCGCCGAAGGCAGCCAGCCTCGCCAAACCTTTGAGCTAGCGGGCGCATTCACCGGCCCGGCTGTGGCCGTGCACTCGCGCAAGATCGATGAAAGCCACTACTCTATAGACGTAGACACCTGGCAGTTGGTATTCCATTTCGACGGCGGAGGCACTTCTAAAAAGAAGGTGAAAATCTTTCTCAAAGTAACCATAGATGAGATCGACGTGAGCAATATCGCCAATATGCTCGTGGTGGATCGCTAAAAGTCACGCCGAAGTGCGCTTTGGGGAGCTCTTGGAGCGACTTCTCTGCTGCCTCGATGGGCGACTCACCAGAAAAGCATGATAATTTTGCGAGATAGCACCGTTATGGATCTAATGCTAGTCTCGAAAAGATACACTCGAGGCTGCCATGATTGCTAAAATTTCAAAACGCACAAAAGAATTGATGCTGATGGTCTGGCATGCTCGAGCCTTGGTAAACCTTGTCAGGCAGAGCCACCTCACAGACTGGAACTGGTTTGAAAGCTATAAGAAAAGAGAGGCTATCGGGCCGTCTGGGAAACCAATCCCCTGGATTTCCTATCCAGCCATCAGCTTTCTTTCGGAACGGACGAGCGGCGATATGACGATCTTTGAGTTCGGCTGCGGGAATAGCACTTTGTGGTGGGCCAATCGGGTGCAAAAAGTCGTATCGGCCGAGCATGATCTTTCTTGGTACCAGAAAATTTCCACCTTAGTCCCTAGTAACGTCGCTATCTATCATCATCCATTAGTTAGAGGCGGAGACTATTGCCGGTCCTTTAGTCATTTAGAGGAGAAAGCCCACATCATCGTTATCGATGGTAGAGACCGGGTCAATTGCGCCATTCAATCCATTGAATGCCTCCGACCAGATGGCTGTATTGTCTGGGATAATTCCGATCGGGAAGAGTATGAACCAGGCAAAGAATTTCTAAAGGGCAAAGGATTTCGACAGCTGAAATTCATCGGACCGATCGCAAGCTCGATTGTCTCCTGCGAAACGAGTGTCTTTTACCGCGACAACAACTGCCTAAAAATCTAAATAGGCTACGAATAGATGTCGTCCTGCCCCGCAGAAAAACCAAAATCAGACACATTTCCCCTTGCCCGCCTAAAAATGACACAGTACATTCGCTGCAACTTAACCCCCCAATTTTTGGGCATTCCACACTAGAGGCACTCTATGAAATTCATTCCTATCTTCCTGGCGGGCATGCTTAGCCTGTCGCTATTCTCCAACTCCTTGGCATCCGCTGCAGAATCCACCACTCCTAAAGTAGTGGGCACCACCAATGGCTTCACGTTTTATGAAGATGGATTTGCTACCCTCAATGGGGACGAATACGATCCCCGCGATCCGAACGCGGCTGCCATGCTCGACTACCTAGAGCAAATCGGCGAGATCGAGACCATTGAAGAACCACTTCTTTACCCAGTGGATGATGGTTGCGCAGCGAAGATCTATGCGCGCGTGGATAAATCCGAACAAAATATGTATGTGCATTTGAATTGTTCCCCAACGCCTACTTACGTTTGGCGCACCTCCACTGGTTTGACCGGCCCAACCCCCACTTATAATACCTACGCTTCAGGCCGCTTGGGCACTCGCACCAACGAATCTAGTAGATACCGTGGTGGCTGCAACATCAGGAATGCAAGTGGTGGGTACGATTGGCACGGGAATATGTCCTATGCCGTTTATTTAGCTGCGAATGGAAACTACGCCATCCACGGCGGATGTGAAGAAGAGCTGCTAGGGCAACCTCGCTCCCACGGATGCATCCGCATCGCGAGAGCCAATGCGCAATTGTTTCGCGGCATGGTGGCCGAAGTCATCGCCAACTACGGCAGAGAAGCTGTTCGCATCCAGATCACGAACTAATTCTTTCAAGACAAGAAAAAAGGCGGAGGGTTCTCCGCCTTTTTTTATGGGCTCTGGTCTTTTGCCACCACGGCTTCCGCCGAGGGTTTGCCAAATAAAATGGGCACGATCTTGAACGCCAGCTGCGTGAGGATGGGCCCAAGCAAGAGGCCCGGCAACCCATACACCATCACGGCTCCGATGATTGCGATCAGGGCGATCACGGGATTCAATTCTTCATCTCCCGAAGAACTCACCACCCAAGGCTTGATGATATTGTCCACGCTGCCGGCAATCACGGCCACCACCGCCATGCCAATCACACCCTTGATGTCCCCTTGCACTAAGCTGAAAAGCGCGAGCAGGATCGCGATCGGCGAGGCTCCCACCACAGGAATGAGGGAGGTACAAAACGTGATCACAAAAAGCAGCATGAATTCGGAATAACCAAAAATCATCCCGCCAAAAGCCACGATCGAAGCTTGCACGGAACCGATCAGGGCGGTGGCCACCAAGGTGATATAGCTGCTTCGTTGCACGAGGTGGATGATTTGGTCGAGCTCGGGATCCGAAACCACCTGAAAGCCGGTGATCGCACGCCGGATTTTTTTGGACTCCGCGAGAAAAAAATAAAGCGAGGCCGAGAAGATAAAAAGCGTGAGCACAAGCTCGGGCGCTCGTCCCGCCATGGCGGCCATAAAGGCCACGAACCAGGCACCCACCTTGCCAATGAACTCACTCTGGTCGGGCATGGAAATGGGATTGATGTGCATCTCGGCGAGAAGGTTGTTCACCTTTTCCGAGGTGGTGAGCACAAAGGACTCGAGCGATTTATAAATTTCCGTATTGTTCAAGCCTGAGGCCGCGAGGTTGGTGGCCGTGGAGGTGAGCCGGTAACCCACGATGGTGATGGGAACCAGAATCAGCATAAAAATCGAGAGCAGGATGAGCAGAATCGGCACGCGGCGGGTGGAACGTTTGCGCCCATAGCGACTCACGAGCGGATCGAGCGCAAAGGCAAAGAGCGCCGCCATCAAGATCGGGGTGAAAAAGGGCAAGAACATCACGCCAAAACAACTGAAGATGAAACCGGCAATCAGGATTCGAATGTATTTATTTTTATCGATCATCGCTGGGCTGCTTTTTCTTAGCCTTTTGGGCCAATTGGGTGAAAAAAACCACCAAAAATTCTTCCACTAGGTCGAGGGCCTGGGGCGAGCGCGAAACAGGTGGAGGCGGCTCTGTTTCTGGTTTGGGCGCCCGCAAAAGCAAGGAGCTCAACAAGAGAATCAGAAGACCCATGCCGACCAAGATACAGGAAGAAATCATCAAGCCAGAAAAGCGCATGCCTGCGTTCTGGTCGATCTGCAGCCCAATGTCGACCACAAAAAGCACCACTCCCGCCAGAAAGAAA
>JAKFYM010000139.1 GCA_021730855.1 Bdellovibrionales bacterium | reverse complement strand
CCCCGCCCTCCTCGGCAATGTGGCCCTCTGGAAGCCTAGCGGCACCTCGCTCTTCTCCAACTATTGGCTGATGAAGCTGCTCGAAGAAGCGGGCCTGCCTCCGGGCGTGGTGAACTTTGTCCCGGGCCCAAGCTCGTTGATTGCGCCTCTTATCCTGCAGGATCGCCATCTCGCGGGCATCCACTTCACCGGCTCCACGGGAGTTTTTCGCGAAATCTGGAAAACGGTGGGCAATTCGATCGACCGCTACCGCTCCTACCCGCGCATCGTGGGTGAGACGGGCGGAAAGGATTTTGTGTTCGTGCACTCCGATTCCGACGCCAAAGAAGTGGCCACCGCCCTCGTGCGCGGCGCCTTCGAATACCAGGGCCAGAAATGCTCGGCCGCCTCCCGCGCCTACCTCCCGCGCTCGCTCTGGCCGAAGGTGGAGCAGGAAATGCTATCCCAGCTAGGCGAAATCAAGATGGGCGATCCTACGGATTTCAAAAACTTCCTCGCCGCCGTCATCGACGAAAAGAGTTTTGACAAGCTCATGGGCTATATCGAGCGCGCTAAAACGAATCCCGACTGCAAGATCGTGCACGGGGGAGCAGGCGACAAGAGCGAGGGCTATTTTGTCGAGCCCACGATCATCCTCACCACCAATCCCAAGATGGAAACCATGCGCGAAGAGCTTTTTGGGCCGGTGCTGACCGTCTATGTGTACGAGGACAAAGACTTTGAAGCCACCCTCGACCTCTGCGACCAAGGCTCCGACTATGCCCTCACGGGCGCCTTTTTCTCCCGCGACCGCCGCGTGATTGCGCACGCCAGCGAGCGCCTAAAACATGCCGCCGGGAATTTCTACATCAACGACAAACCCACGGGCGCCGTGGTGGGCCAGCAGCCCTTCGGTGGAGCGCGAGCTTCGGGCACCAATGACAAAGCGGGCTCGGTGCTAAACCTCCTGCGCTGGACCTCGCCGCGAGCGATCAAGGAAACTTTTTGCCCGCCCACAGACTATCGTTATCCTTTTTTAGGATAGGGCCCTGCGTTGACCGCCCTGCCTAAAGCCGCTATGACCTGAGGCTAAGGAGCCAGTCATGATCTTTTTTTCTCTGCTTTTGTCTCTCGTATCTTTTAGCCTCACTGCGCAGGCGAAGAGCCACGAGACCTTTACCTTCCGTTGCACGGCCACGCATCCCGAGGGCACGACCGTCTCGGGTCAGGCCAGTTCGATAAACCCTAAATGGGCGCTCTCGATGGCGATGCGTTCTGCCTATTTCCAATGTGGCAAGCAATGCGTGATTCTCGCGGAAGACTGCGAGAAAACGCACTAGCGAATCCGCGCCAAGAAACTTTCTTTCGGCGCGAGGTACCACATCTTGCCCTTACGTTTCATCACACCGGCCATGCGTGCGGCCTCGGTGTCGTCGCCCATATAGAGATCGATCCTGCCGCCGCCGCGGATCGCGCCCCCGGTGTCCTGGTCAAAAACCCAGCGTGGGCGCGGCACCCATTCGGTGGGCTCGGCCGCTGTGGCGTCCGGAAATACAGGAAGCTCCATCTCGAGGAAAGCTAGGGTGCCCTTGGGGAAAAACAATTGGTCCGAGGCGATGGTGCGCCCCGCAGTCACTTCCGCTCCGGAAAAAGTCAGCGACAAGCCTTTCAGTTTGCGGAAAAAAACATAACTAGGGTTCTTATCAAATATTTCTTGTTGTTGCTGGCGCGGGAGGGTCTCTAGGTGGGCGCGAATGCGCTGCATGCTCATTTCCTCTAGGGGAATCACATCGGTGAGAAATTTTCCGATCGCCACATAGGGAAAGCCATTCTGGCTGTCATAACCCACACGGATCTTTTTCCCCGGCAGCTCCACCACACCAGAGCCTTGGATCTCTAAATAAAATGCATCGATGGGATCCACCCAGGCAAGCTCAAGCCCTTTCCCTGCGAGGGGCCGGTCACGCACGATCTCCGCGCGCTCGTAGAAGGGAATTACTTTGGGCACTCCCTCTTCGGCTTTCACGAGGCGGCCGCGCCAGATCGGGATGCGCGACTTCTGCTCGATCACGGCCTGTTTCAAGACTTCTAAATCCGGGTTTTTGGCGGCATAGGCCGCGAGGTCCACGACCACCATATCGGGGGGCGTGCGGTAGAGGGGCTCCGAGAATTTCTCCGTGCGCTTCGGGCTTCCCTTCATGGTGGGATCGTAATAACCCGTGGCAAATACCTCGCCCCAGTCGTCGGCTCCATAGACTTCATAAAATTCGAAATTCTCGCGCACAAAGGCGTGAAAGCGCTCTACGCTTTCTAGCTCCGGCTCAAGCGCGAGCAGGGCGCGTTGATAGTCTTCCTTACTCACCTCGCGCTCGGCAAATCGAAAGGTGGAGGGGACATTGGAGTTTGTGTAGGCCGCCAGGGTGCGCTTTAGGGCCTCGCGCAGGCTATCGAGGGGGAGAGTGTCGGCAAGCTCCGGAGCCCCTTCAGCGGCGCGAAAGGCCAAGGCAGGATCTTTTAGCGGAGCCCGCGCACAAGCCACCAGAAACAAAACAACCCAAAGAAATTTCATTTTTCTCTCTTTTCGTGCAGCAGTTTCTCAAACCCCCGCTTGCCCGGCACATAGAATTTCTCGCGCACGATTTCCTCCGGCAGATGCGCATGGGTCACACGAGCATCCTTACTATCATGGGCGTATTCGTAGCCCGTTCCGTAACCAAGCTCCTTCATTAGTGTAGTGGGAGCGTTGCGAAGGTGCAAAGGCACGGGCAGGTCGCCATGTTTTTCCACCGCGTCTTTGGCGCGCTTATAGGCCATATAGGAGGCATTGCTCTTGGGCGCCAGGGCTAGGTAGATCGCCGCCTCAGAGAGGGGGATCCAGCCCTCGGCCTGGCCAATGCGATCAAAGGCTTCGGCGGCGGCCACGGCCACCTGGAGCGCTCGCGGATCGCCCATGCCCACATCCTCGGCCGCAAAGATCACCATCCGTCGCGCGAGGAAGCGAGGGTCCTCGCCCGCCTCGTACATGCGCGCGAGATAATAAATGGCGGCATCTGGATCGGAGCCCCGCATGCTCTTGATGAAGGCCGAGATGATGTCGTAGTGCTGCTCGCCCGTTTTGTCGTAGCGAAGCACGCGCTTT
Source organism: Bdellovibrionales bacterium (assembly GCA_021730855.1). Classification (GTDB taxonomy): domain Bacteria; phylum Bdellovibrionota; class UBA1018; order CAIPTA01; family CAIPTA01; genus JAKFYM01. The sequence continues at coordinate 2,679 of JAKFYM010000139.1, read as the reverse complement.
TGCAGCACGGTCTTGAGGGTTTCGAGGCTCACCTGGTGGTGGAGCTCGGCGGCGATCTCGAGAGTGTTCAGCGCCTTGCGGGCATCGCCCCCGGCGTCCTCCACGAGGAATTCCATGGCGTCCTCGTCCACCCGCACGAATTTCGCTCCCAGTCCCCGCTCGCGATCTTCCAGGGCGCGCTCGAGGATGCGTCTCACCTCGTTTTTGCCCAGTGATTTCAACGTGAGCACTTTGCAGCGCGAAAGGAGGGGCGCAATCAGCGAAAAAGAAGGGTTCTCGGTGGTGGCGCCAATCAGGGTGAAGGTGCCGTTCTCCAAATAAGGCAGGAGGGAGTCCTGCTGGGCTTTGTTCCAGCGATGGATCTCATCCACAAAGAGCACGGCCCGCCGGCTTTCGTGTTGGAGGGACTCAATGACCTTGCGTAGCTCTCCCACGCCATCGAGCACGGCCGAGATCTGGAAAAAAGGGCGCTCGCCGGCGAGGAGCTTGGCCAGGGTGGTTTTCCCCACGCCGGGCGGTCCCCAAAAAATCAGGCTCGGGGGGTTGGTGGCAAAAGCGGAGAGTGGTTTCCCGGCGCCGAAGAGGTGTTCTTGTCCCACCACTTCTTCTAAGGAGTGGGGACGCATGCGCTCGGCCAGCGGCACTTCTTTTTTGAGGGAGGAGGATTGGTTCGGAGAAGGGAAAAGTTCCATAAGCCCAGCATTCTAGCGCATCCGCGCGGATTGCGAAAAAAAAGGCGGTGAAAAATCACCGCCTCTCACACATCTCTATTTTATAGGTCATGGCTCGGCCGTCGCGTCACCTCCGCAGGAGAGCTGGTCAGAAATCGTATGGTAAGGGGACCAGCGTTTCTTTATTTATCCCCTCGGGGCGGCGGCTTCGTCAAGGAAATTGATAATCATTCTCAATTTGATCCTGGGCATTGTGCGTCATGTGCGTCAGCAAAGACAGGCTTTGTGCGTTGACGAATGCCTTCCTCTTTTTATACTGGGGCAATGAAAGCACTGCTGATCGCTCTTTTCTTGTCTCCCTCTGCGTTTGCGATCCCACCGCCTCAGCCCGCTTGCCCTGCTGGCTATTGCGGAGAAAAGGCAGTCGAGATCGCGGCGGAATTCGATGCGGCCGGCGGCATTGGCGCCGAAGAAGCCCCCTTCCTCGCAAGCGGGGACTGCTACCATGAAACCGTCGAGCTGAGTAATCGCGTCACCCATCATGGTTATGCCCTCATCGATTCGAAAGAGGGGGCCTACTACCATGGCGGCACCTTCTCCTTCTTTTTTCCAAAAAATCCGTTCGAGAATTTGACCATCGAGGACGCGCGCCGCTCGTCCCCCAATCTTTACCTGCCCAATCACCAGCTCGACATCCAGCCCGGCTATTCGTATAGCGAGATGAATCCCAAGGATCCCACGAGCCCTCGCACCTATTGGATGAAACGCAGCGAGAACGTGCTCTACCTATTGGGCCACTGGGGGCGCGGCCACCGCGTCTATTGCCGCTTCAAGATTCATCCCCATGGCGCGTGACCTAAGCATCCGTTCTTGGCTGGAACCCTTTCCCTCGTCGGAGGGCGTGGCGGTGGTCTTTGACATCTTCCGCTGCTCGACCACGATCCACACCCTCTTCCAACGCAAGCGCGGGCCGCTTTTTGTGGCGCCCTCTTTGAAACAGGTGCTGGAGGAGGAGCGCGTGCAAGGCATGCGGGTGTTCTCGGAGCTTTCGCAACCTGTGGACTGCCTCGAGCGCTTTGATAATTCTCCCCTTCAGGCGCTCTCCTCCCCATGGAGAGAGGGAGACGCGGCTCTCGTGGCCACCACCACGGGCACGCCGGCAATGTTCGCGGCCCGGCACTTCCGGCGCGTGTATGTGGGGTCGCTGGTGAATTTCTCCGCCCTGGTGGCGGCCCTCAATGACCTTCCCAATGATCCGATCACGCTCATTCCTGCGGCCTTTCCCGAAGCGCTGCATGTGGAGGACGAGATTACGGCGCAAGCGATGGCCACGGCCCTCGAGGGTTTTTCCAACCTGCCGGATTTCGTGCGCCAATGCGCCGAACAGGCGCGTGATCGTATCCTTGCTTCGGACCGGCCTAGGGTGTTGGCTGCAAAACTCAGCACGGGGGAGCAGGACGTGGCCATGGCGCTCGAGCTGGATCGCTACCGGCAGGTGCTTAGCCTAGAATTTGAGGACAATCCCCTCTTTGCCGAGGTAAAAGACGGTGCATGAACTATTGGTTGATGAAATCGGAACCCGACGTTTTTTCTATTCATGATTTGAAGAAATCCGGCAAGACGCCCTGGGAGGGTGTGCGCAACTACCAGGCTCGCAACTATATGCGTGATGAAATGCGGGTGGGGGACTTGGTTTTCTTCTACCACTCGAATGCCGAGCCGCCGGGAATTGCCGGCATCGCTCGTGTTTCTCGGGAAGCACATCCCGACCCCACACAGTTTGAGAAAAAATCGGAATACTATGACCCAAAGTCCAAGAAGGAAAAGCCGACATGGATGATGGTGGAAGTGGAGTTTGTGGAGGAGTTTCCGGTGATTCCGCTGGAGAGACTGAAGGCGGAAAAGGCGCTGGCCAAAATGCCTTTGGTGCAGAAGGGGACGCGGCTCTCGGTGATGCCGGTGCCGGGGGATTGCTGGAAGGTGGTTTTGGGGATGAGCGCCGGGATGG
>JAKFYM010000310.1 GCA_021730855.1 Bdellovibrionales bacterium | reverse complement strand
TCGGTTTACGTCAATGTGGACCGCCTATGGTTTCCCTGGGCGCATTCGCTCACGCCCTACCCCGATGTGGCCGAAGCCTACGCGCTGAAAGAGCTGCTCGATTCCACTTTTCCTAACCACGTCTACCGCATGGAGCCCAGCGCGCAAGGCTATCGCATCGCCGGCGACCTCTGGGACTATCTCTTCACGGAGCACCGGGGCCTCTATGGCAAAGAAAAACGTTTCTTCCCGGTGACCCTCGAGATGGGCTCCTGGCTTTGGCTGAAAAAAAATCCGGTGCAGCTCTTCTCGGCCATGGGCCTCTTCCACCCGATGCACTTGCACCGCCACAAGCGCATCCTGCGCCGCCACCTCACCTTGCTGGAATTCCTGCAAAGGGCCGTGATCTCGTCCAAGGAGTGGGCTTTTCTCGAGAGCGAAAAACGCGCCGAGATGGAAAAATCCGCCCGTAGCCATTGGTTCGAGGAAGAGGCATGAAGTGGTTTTTCCTGCGCGGGCTGGTGCGCGAAACCGGGCATTGGAGCGGATTTTTGGAAAAGTTTGCAGCGGCCTTTCCGGGCGTGGAGGTGGTGGGCCTCGACCTTCCGGGGAATGGCCAGCGCTTTCGCGAAGCCAGCCCCGTCTCGATCAGTGTGATGCGCGAGAAGGTGCGCGCGGAATTTTTGGCCCGCAAGGGCGCCAATAACTATCTCTTCGCCCTCTCGCTCGGCGCGATGGTGGGGCTCGAGTGGATGCACAAACATCCCGATTTCCAAGGCGCCGTCTTGCTCAACACCTCCTTACGCGGCCTCTGCCCCCTGCACGAGCGCCTGCGCCCGGCGAATTACGGAAAAATCCTGCGCGCGATGCGCAGCAAAGACATTGCCGCCCGCGAACGAATGATCCTCGAGATGACGAGCGTGAGTGCCGATCGTTTTGCGAGCCTGGTGCCGGCCTGGACAAAAATCCAGGAAGAGCGCCCCGTCTCTACGCGAAATGCTCTTCGCCAACTCCTGGCAGCCCTGCGCTTCCGCCCACCCCAGAACAAGCCCAGCGCTCCCCTCCTCCTGCTCGCCAGCGCGCAGGACGGGCTCGTGAACCCACGCTGCTCGCAACGCATCGCTGCTCACTGGCAGGTGCCGCTGCAGGTGCACCCCACCGCTGGCCATGACTTGACGTTGGATGCGGGGGATTGGGTGGTGGAGCAGGTGCGGAGGGTGTTTTTTTAGCTCTTGGGGGCGCCATGGTTTACGCGAAGCAAAACCGATCCGGAGAACCAGCGGCTTCTGCCGCTTTACCCTGCCCGGGCAGGATGATTTCAGTTTGTTTTTCTAACCACTAGTTTTTTCTTAAAACCTTCACGCCCGGTATTTTGGCAAAATCGTTGTCTAGCGTAACTAGAGTCGCATTTTCCCTTTGCGCATGCGCCAAGATCAAACTATCGGCCATGCCAAGATTATTTTGCAGGGAAAGATCAGCAGCGGAGAGCGCAATCTCTTGGGTCAAATCAACAAGCGTATTTTGCGCAAGAATGGCAATCGCAGAAAGCGCATTGTCCTCCGAGCTAGATCTGGCAATTTTTTTATAGACTTCGAATAACACTAGAGTGGGAACCAGGATTCCCGCTGCCGTTTTTAGCTCTTTTTGGCAAACCTTTAAAAGAGGGCCTGATCCTAGGATCTCAATCCAGACGGAAGAATCGAGCAATTTTAGAGTCACCGCACGCGATCTTTCTTATCTCGAAGGCTCGCTTGATCGAGCTTCCCCTTCAATTCTTCCTGAAGGTCAGCTAATTCCGGGACTGGAACCAGATAGGCTACCCTCCCCTTCGCCACCACTTCCATCCTCGACCCCACCTTAATGCCAAGTGCCGAGCGCACCGCCTCTGGAATCACCACCTGGTATTTCGGGGACACTTTTACTGTCATACTTCATATGTTAAACGATTCATTGATCGATGTCAATATTGTTTAACCATTGAACTTCTCAGCCATTTCCTAAGGCGCGCGAGACACCAGCGCAGACAACCTCATGCTCCGTTTCTCCTCTTTCCACTCCAGGGTGGCGCGTTCGTTTTCGATGGCAATGATTTGGGGGGTGGCGATCACCCGGCGCTTGCCATTTTCTAGGGATTCCACCGTCACCAGGAGGCTGACCCGATTGTCCTTTGCAGGTTGCACGCGCTCCGCTTTTATTTTCAGAATTTTTCCGTTCTTCCCTGAATCATCCATATCTCCAACCGCGGCCTCCTTGCCGTCTAAGACGAGAAAACGTGGGGCCATGCTGATTTTTCCATCCACCACAAGCTGCATGTCAATTTGGTAGGCCCGCGGAGAACCAGCGGCCCTCAGGCCGCTTTACCCTGCCCGGGCAGGGTTCGATTTTGCTACCACTAAAGAAAAATCGCGTCCACGAAGAGCGCGATGAAGAGGCAGAATAAATAAATAATGCTTACCCAGAAGAGTTTCTTCGAGTCGCTGCGCTCCTTGGTCTTGAGCAAGCGCACGGTCTCCCATAGGTAGTAGGCGCCGAGCACGAGCGCCGAGCCTAAATAGTAGCCGCTATTGGTGCCGAGGAAATAGGGCACCAGGGTGACGGGCACGAGGATCAGGGTGTACACAAAAATCTCGATGCGCGTGCGCCGCTCGCCATGCGTGACCGGCAGCATCGGCACCTTGGCAGTGCGGTATTCGTCCTGGATCGCGATCGCCAGCGCCCAGAAATGGGGCGGCGTCCAGAGAAAGACGATCAGAAAAAGCGTCCAAGCTAGGGGCGAGATCTCCCCAGTGGCCGCAGCCCAACCGATGAGGGGCGCGGTGGCGCCGGCCGCTCCACCAATCACGATATTGTAGGGCGTGCGGCGCTTGAGCCAGAGGGTGTAGACGCCCACGTAGAACGCGATGGTGAAAAAGCTCCAGAAGGCCGCCATCCAATTGGTGGCGAAAAAATAATAGCCCACGGCTAAGGCTCCGGTGACGAGGCCGAAAATGGCGGCGCGCTCGGGGGAGATCAGGTGGAGCGGGATCGGGCGGCGGCGCTTGGTGCGGTCCATGAGCGCGTCGATGTCGCGGTCAAAATACATATTCAGCGCATTGGCGGAGCCTGCGGTGAGCCCCATCGCTAGGAGCACGAACAAGAGCTTCCACGGTTGGGAGAGCAGAGAGCCTTCCACCACAATAGAAGCAAAGCCGGTGACGAGGAACAGCATGACGATGGTGGGCTTCGTCAGATTGAAGTAAGCGGAAACTTTCGTCATCTAGCTTTAGAGATACCGGAAAACAGAGGTCAGCGCCACCGAGAAGCGGCGGAAAAAACCAGGCTGACAAAAAGAATCCACAATAAATCTGCCACCAGGAGATGCACGATCTGCATCCAGATGGGCGCGAGCAAAATCACATTGAGCAGGCCGAGGCCAATATTGGTGGCCGCAAGCCCTAGGGTGAATTGCGCAAGCCGGCGGAGCTCAGGCAATTTCTCGACGAGCGTGGCCGTCCACAGCCAGAGGCACCCCACCCAAGTGACTGCCAGGAGCGGGTGGAAGATGCGGATGCGCTCGAGGAAGTGGCGCCCCTCCTCGAACTTTCTTTGCCAGCCCTCGCTCACGCTACCCACGGGAAAAAGCGTGTCCCCGAGCGCCGTGAGCGCCCCCATCGCTCCCAAGAGCGCAAAACCAAACAAAAGCCCTCGCACCCAAGCCTTGTCCGGCGCTGGCCACCGCCAGCGCGGGCGCGCTTCGCTAGGCGCAAGAGCCGTGATGGTGAGCGCAGCCAGGAGAAAAAGTGTGTTCACCAAGTGCAAGGAAATCGAGAAGGCGCGATAGGCGGAACGATCCACGCCCACGAGCGCAAAGAGCACGAGCCCCGCGCCGATGAGAGCTTCGAGGAGAATGGCCACCAACGCATAGCCCGCGGCTTTGCGCTGAAAGCCCGGAGGAAACATCCGGAAGGTGGCGACAAAAAGGCCGAGCACAAAAAGAAGCGAGAGGCCCGAGCTGAGCCGGTGCGTGTATTCGATGGCCTTTTGCAGATCAGGGGCGCGGGGAATGACTTCGCCATCACAGAGGGGCCAATGGCTACCGCAACCAGCTCCCGAGCCACTGGCGCGCACGAAGGCGCCCCAGAGAATCACGGCCAAGCAAAAGAGCAGAGTAAACCAGGCGTAGCGTCGGTAGGCCGCCACTCTGCCTAGTCTTTCAAGCTGCGTTCGATCGCGAAATCAATGGGCAGAGCCACTTTCGGCCCTGCGGCCACGCCCGCGGCACCGATGCCGTCTTCCTTCACGGCCGCCGCAAATTTTTCGTCCACCTTGCCTGTATGGCTGCTACCCGTCCAGGAATGAACGTAGTGGATGAGCGCGATCCGATCGGCCGGAGGCAAGGCTTTATAAGAAGCCATGCCGGTGTTCGGCACTCCGTAGAGCAGAGTCACGTACATCGAGTGCGTAGAATTGCCATTCGTCCAGGCAGAGCCGGCATCATGGAAATTCCGTGGCTTGGGATTGAGTGAGCCTCCGCCGATGCCATCACCCTTGCCTTCGTTGCCGTGGCAAACGGCGCAGTTCGTGTCGAAGAGCCCCTTGCCCTTCGCCATCTGCTCCGGCGTGCTCTGCGCGAGCAGTTTGTCGAATTCTTCCTGAGAAAGAGCCGCGGCCGAAGCCCGCACCACCACCGGCGTCTCCACCGGGCGCACCCAGAGGTCAGAAGCCGTGATCGAGATCATGATCGCCAGCGCCACGAAGGAGCTGAGGATCACGCCGCGGTTGAGGTTGTTGTCGTATTTCAGGCCCATGAAGAAGGCCATCACTAGCGAGGCCTTCACCGTGGCGATCGCCAGGGAGACCACGATATTGAACCGACCAAAGTCAAAGTAGGAAGCGCCTACCGTGACCACCGTCAAGACCACGAGGGCCAGCAGCGTCCAGATATAAACCGGGATCGGCGTCACATGATGAGAATTGTTGTGTTTGTGTTCCATGCGTTCTACCTCAAACCACTAGGTACAGGAGCGGGAAAAGAAAAATCCAAATTAAGTCGACGATATGCCAATAGAGGCCCACGAATTCCACCGCGCCATATTTGTGCGCGTTGAAATCGCCCCGGCCCATGCGCCAGAGAATCCAGCTGATCGCGCCCATGCCGATCAAAACGTGGATCCCGTGCGTGCCCGTCATCACAAAATAAAAGGAGAAAAAGAGAGCGGCATTGGGTGCCTTGAAATCGTGAGCGTTGAAAAAGATTCCGGGCAAGATCCCGTGGCTGATCTTTTCTTTGTACTCAAAGTATTTGATCACTAGGAACATCAGCGCGCAAAATAGGGTGATCCAAAGCATCGCCTTGGATTTGCCCACCTGGTTGCGCTGGATGAAGCCGATCGCGAGGGCCATCGTGAGCGAGCTCACGAGCAGCACCACCGTATTGACCGCTCCCATCACCTTGTTGAGGTGGTGGTGGGCTTCGCGGAACATCTCTGGGTAGAGATAGTTCAGCAAGCCGTAGCCGGCGAAGAGTACGCCGAACAGCATCACTTCCGTGACCAAGAAGAGCCACATCCCCAGCTTCCCCGCTTCGAACTCGTGCTCGACGCTCTCGAAGTGGTGGGCATGGTCTAAGTGTCCGTGCTCGCCTCCGTTCACGCTCATGATTCTTCCTTTCTAGCCCAAGCCCCGAAGGACAAGGGGATTACACAGGTCGCACACCGTATTCATAAGGTCCCGCCGTCACCGTGGGCGTCTTATCAAAATTTTCCAAAACTGGAGGAGACTCTGCGCTCCACTCTAAGGTCTTCCCGCCCCAAGGATTGGCCGGCGCCTTGGCGCCGCGC
>JAKFYM010000198.1 GCA_021730855.1 Bdellovibrionales bacterium | reverse complement strand
CCTGGCAAAATCAAACTCACGCCCACAGAAGTTGCTGGCAGAAAAACTTATCTTGCTGAGGGCGTTTTGAATTTTCATTCTGTTATGCAAAACGCTCTTACTGGGGAATTACAGACCGTGCCTTTTAGCAAAGTGATCGGCAAGCCACCGAAACCCCAGGCATAAAAAAACCCGCACGGTGGCGGGTTGTGTGAACTTAAAAAAGTTCAACTTGAAGGTAAATGGCGTTCCCTGGGGGATTCGAACCCCCGTTACCTCCGTGAAAGGGAGGTGTCCTAGACCGGGCTAGACGAAGGGAACGCAGAAATCTTTAAATCTTGGTGAGCCCAGGTGGACTCGAACCACCGACCCTCTCATTAAAAGTGAGATGCTCTAGCCGACTGAGCTATGGGCCCACGTAAAAATCCGTTACCAGACTTTCCAAGGACTCTCGTAATAGCCTGAGCCTAATCAAAGTTCAAGGTTAGAATTCTAGTTGGGCCTGGTTCTCTTTTTCGGGCGCAATGCCGAAGTGCTCGTAGGAGAGGCGGGCCGCCACGCGTCCGCGGGGGGTTCGGTGGAGAAAGCCCTGTTGGAGGAGGAAGGGCTCGTAAACGTCCTCGAGCGTTTGGGACTCTTCCCCAATGGCCGACGCCAAAGTGTCGATGCCCACGGGGCCCCCGTCGAACTTCTCGATGATCGTGAGTAGGATTTTTTTGTCCATCGAGTCCAGGCCGCACTCGTCCACACCCAAGCTAGCCAAGGCTTTGCGGGCAAGAGCCTGGTCAATTACCCCACGGCCATGCACGTCGGCGAAGTCGCGCACCCGGCGCAAAAGGCGATTGGCGATCCGCGGAGTGCCCCGGGATCGCTTGGCCAGCTCTGTGGCACCGTCGGGGAGAAGCTCCACAGCCAGGCGAGTGGCGCTATGCACCAAAATCTGCTGGATCTCCTCGGGCTGGTAGAACTCGAGCACAAAGTGAATGCCGAAACGATCGCGCAGGGGCGTGGAGAGCAGGCCCGCACGGGTGGTGGCGCCGATCAGGGTGAAGCGTGGGAGGTCGATGCGCATCGTGCGGGCGCCCGGCCCTTGGCCCAGGATGATGTCGAGCTTGAAATCTTCCATCGCGCTATAGAGCACTTCTTCCACGGTGATCGGCACGCGGTGGATCTCGTCGATGAAGAGCACGTCGTTGGGCTTGAGATTGGTCAGCACGGCCGCAAGATCGCCCTTTTTGTCGAGGGCTGGGCCGCTGATCGTGAAGAGCTCCGAACCAATCGTGCGAGCCACAAGGTAGGCCAGCGTGGTCTTGCCCAAGCCCGGAGGCCCAGCAAAGAGGCAATGGTCCAGGGCCTCGTCCCGGCGCTTGGCGGCCTCGATATAGACGGCGAGGTTCTCCTTGAGGCCATTCTGGCCAATGAATTCGCCAAAGGTCTGGGGCCGCAGGCTCTGTTCGAGCAAGGAATCCGAGCGAACATTCAATTCCGGCTCCACGAGACGGTCGAATTCGGGATTCATGCATTCCCCCTAAGGGATTTGGGCTTCATCCCGCCAGCCAGGAACTGCAGGGCATAACGAATGGCGGCGTCGAGCCCCCCGATCTCTTTCCCCTGCGCCAGCACCTCGCGCACCACGAGCTTCACATCCGCCTCGCGGTAGCCCAAGGCCACGAGCGCTTGCTCCAGGTCCTGCGTCCAGTTGCCAGTGGCCGTGGAGGCTTCGCGTTTCCCCGCCGCCGGAGCCGAGACCGTTCCTCGCTCCAGCAAGAGGCGCTTCTCGGCCTTCTCGCGAATCTCGACAAAAAGTTTTTCTACTGTTTTCTTTCCCACTCCGGAGATGCCGGTGAAGAGCGCCTTGTTCTCATAGACCACGCCCTCCAGGATTTGTTCCGCGGTGAGCGCGGAGAGCACGGAAAGAGCTAACTTGGGCCCCACGCCGCTGGCGCTCATCAGCAGCAGGAACACATCCTGCTCCAGGCGCGAGAGAAAGCCGTAGAGGGTGATCTGGTCCTCACGCACGTGGGTGTACACCTGGAGCACCACCTCTTGGCCAGGCTCGGGCAGGCGCAGGGAAACAGTCTCCGCCACGAAGAGGCCGTAGCCCACTCCGTTCACGTCGACCACCACCCGCTCCTTGGTTTTGTCCTCTAAAATTCCCCTCAAGCGCGCGATCATGAAAATGTTTTACCCTCTAGCGAAGGGGGGTACCAAGGCTTTTTTCCAAGAGCCGCTGCTTGTGGCGATGCTGCAAATGGCAGATTGCCACCGCCAGGGCATCCGAAGCATCGGCGCGGCTGAACTCGAGGGGGCCCGCCGCCCGCAGGATGGCCTGCACCATATGCTGCACTTGTTCCTTCTCGGCGCGCCCCGAGCCTGTGATGGTTTGTTTCACCAAGGTGGCCGGGTACTCAAAAATCGGCAAACCCAAGGTGGCCGGAGCCACAAGAGCCGCCCCGCGCGCCTGGCCAAGCTTGAGCGCGCTCTGCGCGTTCTTGGCGAAAAAAACTTCCTCCACCGCCACCACCTGCGGTTGCCAGAGGCGCATCGCCTCCTGCACGCTCGCGTGAATCATCTTGAGGCGCGCCTGCAGGGATTTATCGGTGGTGAAGACACGCACCACCTGGTGGCCAATCCAACGAAAGGAGGAGCCACGCGCTTCCACGCAGCCAAGGCCAAGGTATTGCGAACCGGGGTCGATGCCAAGCACTCTCACCTTTTCAGGATAGCACCCTGCCTAGCTGGATTTAGATGTTTTTCTCAAAGACCCGGTAGGTCTTGTAGGGCGGGGCTCCGAGGAAAACGCCCATAGCCGACAACATCTCGCGGTTGTCCTCGAGGATCCAGGAGCATTCTCCCCCATCGAGGCCCATCACTTTGCACTGGCGGTAAGTCTCGTAATAAAAAACCGAAGCCACTCCGCTCGTGCGCCACTCGGGCCTCACCCCAAGCGTGAGCACCCGCACGCGCGTGACTTGTTTTGCCTTTGGGCGCAAGCCCGTGAGCAAGCGGAAAATCCCGAACGGCAAAAGCCTTCCGCTCGGGATCTTGATCAACACTTGGTTGATATCGGGCAGGCTAAGCGAGAAACCGATCGGCTTGTCTTTGGCGAAAGCGATCAAGCAGAATTGCGGCCAGAGGATATCCTTCAGCGATTTCGCCATATGGTTGAACTCGGAATCGTCCATCGGCACGAAGCCCCAGTTCTTCTCCCAGGCGCTGTTGTAGATGTCCTTGATGATGGCGATTTCCTCGGCGAAACGCTTCATATTGATCGGGCGGATCGTGATGTCGCTCTTCTTTTTTACCTTTTCCATGATGCGCACGATGCGCGGCTCGAACTCCTCGGGCGTGGGCATCTCGAAAGCCAGGAGGTCCTTCGCCTTGCTGTACTTCTGCTGCAACACAAGTTGGGCGTAGTATTCCGGGTTGTGCGTCATCATCACATAGGGCGCCCGCCCAAAATTGTTCATCAGCAGGCCGCACTCGTGGTTGAAGCTCGGGCTGGCCGGGCCACGCACGGCGCGCATGCCTTTTTGTTTGATCCACTTCTCCGCCGCCTGAAAGAGCGCAGTGGCCACGCTCCCTTCATCGATGGACTCAAAAAAACCCCAGAAACCTACCTGCTCCTGGTGAAATTCATTATGCCTCTTGTCCACGATCGCGGCGATGCGGCCCACCTGCACGCCCTTGCGGTAGGCGTTCCAGAGGCGGATCTCGGCATGTTGGTAGAAAGGGTTTTTGCGGGTATCGAGGGCGTCTTCCACGGTGAGCCGCAGGGGCGGCACCCAGGCGGGATCCTGGCGATTCACTGTCCAGGCGAATTCGATGAAGCGCTTGCGCTCGCGGCGATTTTCCGAGGGATGGAACTCCACCAGGTCTAGCATCACGAGCTCCTATTGTTGGCGGATGATGCCGAATTCCTTGCCCACTTGGGCGAACACATCGAGCACAAAATCCAGGTCGCGATCCTCGTGGGTGGACATATAGCTCGTGCGGATCAGGGCGTAGCCCTTGGGCACGGCCGGAGACACCACGGGAGTGGCGAACACGCCGAGCTCATAGAGGCGCTTCGTGAACATAAATGCTTTTAGATCATCGCCGATCAGGAGCGGGATGACCGGGGTCTGCGAGCCCATGGTGTCGTAGCCGAGCTCCTCGAATCCAGCCTTCATCTTCCGGGCATTGCGCCAGAGACGCTCAATCAGCTGCGGCTCTTCCTGCACGATGCGCACGCATTCCAGCACCGTGGCCACGCTAGCGGGCGGCAAGGAGGCCGAGAACATGAAAGATCGGCTCTTGTGCTTGATGTAATGGATCACGTCTTTATTACCGGCGATGAAGCCGCCCAGCGAAGCGAAGCTCTTGGAAAACGTGCCCATCATCAGGTCCACTTCATCATTGAGGCCGAAGTGGTGGGGAGTGCCGCGGCCGCCGGGGCCGAGCACGCCAAGGGCATGGGCGCAGTCGCAGTAGGTGCGGGCGCCGTACTTCTTGGCCAGCTTCACGATCTCGGGAAGGTTCACGATCCGTCCGGTCATTGAAAAAACGCCGTCAAACACAATTAATTTACCAGGCACGTGCTCATACTCACGCAGGAGGCGCTCGAGCTCCTGCATGTCGTTGTGTTTGTACTTGATCGTCTCCCCGATAGCGGCGCCCTGGCCTTCCACGATCGAAGCGTGGTTTTCCCGGTCGGAAAGAATGATGTCTTTGCGGCCCACCAAGCAGGAGATTGAGCCGAGGTTGGCTAAGAATCCAGTGGCGTAGACCAGCACAGCGTCTCGCTGCAGGTATTTGGCGAGCTCATGCTCGAGCTGCTCATGGAGATCCGTATTCCCATTCAAAAAACGCGAGCCCGTGCAGCCCGTGCCGTACCGCTCGATCGCCTTCACGGCGGCTTCCCGCACCCGGGGGTGCTGGGTGAGGCCAAGGTAGTTGTTCGAGCCCACCATCACCCGCTCTTTTCCCTCGGTGACTACACGTGGACCAGCGGCTCCTTCCAGGGCGCGGAAGAACGGATAAAGCCCGCCCTGCTGCAGCATCTTCGCGTCTGTGAAGGAGTAACATTTCTCAAACAAATCCATGGATTTCCCCTCAGTGGCCAACAGTGCCCATAGTAGGGCGCATTTGGAGTATGACGCAAGGTGTACTGCGTAAGAGATTACGCAGTCAAGATTGTGGAGCGAATAAACCGGCCCCCTTGCCTGTTGATAAAAAGCAAAGTCCCCGATCCTTTCACGCACTTAGCTGGGTGATTTTCTAAAGCCCGAGCAGAAAGATAAATTTCTTAAATGATTCCATCTGCTTAGCCAAAATTTATCCACAGGCAAGTGGGCCAGCTCAAATTACTCAAGTATTCCGCCCTACCTGCCGAAAGGTAAGACGAGGCACCTCATGAGCAAGACCAGCCCTCTAGGGCAAAGCATGGCCGCGCTGTTCACTCCCGAGAGTGATCGACTGCGAAAGAAGGACAAAGCGGATGCGCCGGGTGCGCCCGGGAAAGCGTTTGGCCTGAAAACGAGTCTCGCAGCGGCGCCGGGAGCGGCCACCCAAGATAGTTTGGGCAATCCAAATTCCCCGGGCTACGAACTTTTTCGCAAAGAGAAAAAGGAAGAAGAGCCCGACTCGGCGGCCATCAAGACCTTCAAGGTGCCCTCCGGCCCCGCCGCGGGCAAGAACGATGCGCCCACAATGATTCGCCTCACCTTAGGTTGGGAAAAAGTCCTGCTCGCGCAAAAGAAGCTGTGTGAAAAAGCCAAGAACCTATTTGTGGCCCTAGATGGCAGCACCAACTACCGCGGCCAGCGCAAGAGCAAAATGCTGGAAATGAAGAGCCGCGGTTGCATCGTAGATTTAGACCTTGAGGCCTTTCGG
>JAKFYM010000152.1 GCA_021730855.1 Bdellovibrionales bacterium | reverse complement strand
TGACCGACGGCGCCTTCTCGATGGACGGCACCATCGCCCCCCTAAATGAAATTTGTGATCTTGCGGAAAAGTACAATGGCCTCGTAATGATCGATGATTCCCACGCCAGCGGCTTTATGGGAAAAGGCGGCCGCGGCACCCACGAGCATTTTGGCGTGATGAACCGCATCGATATACTCACCTCCACCCTGGGCAAGGCTCTGGGCGGCTCGGCGGGCGGATTCGTGGCCGGTCACCAGAAAATCATCGACCTTCTGCGCCAGCGTGCCAGGCCTTATCTTTTTTCCAACACCCTCACTCCCCCCGTGGTGAAAGCCTCGATCAAGGCGCTCGAGCTGGTCTCCGATCCTAAAATTGGTGGCGAGCTGCGCGCCCGGCTGTGGGCCAACACTCGGCGCTTTCGCGAAGCCATGCCCGCAGCCGGCTTCACCATCAAGCCGGGGGAACATCCCGTGGTGCCCGTGATGCTCGGGGAAGCAAAAGTGGCGCAGGAATTCGCGCGGCTGCTTTTGGACGAAGGCATCTACGTGATGGGATTCTTTTTCCCTGTCGTGCCCAAGGGCCAAGCCCGCATCCGCGTGCAGCTCTCAGCGGCGCACACCAGCGAAGATGTGGAGCGCGCGATCCATGCTTTCACCAAGGTGGGGCGTGCCCTCGGCGTAATAAAGTGAAAGCCCTGCATCGCCAGCTGCTCGCCTGGTACGACCGCGAAAAACGCGATCTTCCCTGGCGCCGTTCCCGCGATCCCTACCAAATCTGGATCTCCGAGATCATGCTGCAGCAGACACGGGTGGAAACGGTGCTGCCCTATTTTGCCCGCTTCCTTTCGAACTTCCCCACCGTCAAAGACCTCGCCGCCGCCGATACCGACAAGCTGCTGAATCTCTGGGCCGGCCTCGGCTATTATTCGCGCGCACGCAATCTCAAGGCCGCCGCCGAGGATATGGTGGCACGTTTCGACGGGGAAGTTCCGCGTAATCATGAATCCCTACGCTCTCTTAAGGGCATCGGCCCCTATACGGCCGCGGCCATCGCCAGCATCGCCTTCGACCAAGCGCACCCTGCGATCGACGGAAATCTCGAGCGGGTCTTTGCCCGCCTCCTTGCCCTGCGCACCAATCCCAAAACGGAGGGCCGCGCCGCCGTTACCACCTTTGGACAAAGGCTTGTGGACCTAGGCCGTGCCGGCGATGTGAACCAGGCCGTGATGGATCTCTCGGCCAAGGTCTGTGTTCCTCGCGAACCCCGCTGCCTAGCTTGCCCGATCCAATCCCATTGCCTGGCGTTTCGCGAGGGCAGCCAAAATGAAATCCCGGTCAAAAAAGAAAAAAAGGCTCCGATCGAACTCAAGGCCGCCGGCCTGATCGTGCTAGCCGAGGGCGAGCTCCTGCTCGCGCGCCGGCCCCAAGGAGAGTGGCTCGCCGGCATGTGGGATTTGCCCTGGTGGGTGGAAACCGCCGAAAGCAAAACTCTGCTCCTAGATTCGGCCCAGGAGTTCGCACGTTCAGAGCAAAAACGCACCATCACCAAACACAAGATCACCTTCCAGGTGCGGGCCTTTGCCCTCGGGCGCAAACCCAAGGCGCAGATCTTGGAACAGCTCCCCGCGCCCGCGGCGGAATTTCGCTGGGTGAAACTAAGCGATCTGCATGGAGTGAATCTGCCCCGGCCCTCAGAGCGCGCTCTCGAGCAAGCGCTAAGCAAGCAAGCCAACTAGCGGAAGTCAGGGGTGGCTACGCAGGGCAAGGAAAAGGAAAAATCTTTTCCCAGAGAATCATAGAGGGCCACGCTTGCTTGGGAGCCTGTAAGCACTACTTCTAGTCCCCACAGCATCTGCACCGAAGAGGTGGGCGCATGCTGGAAAAAACGAAAGGCATTTTCGCTCCGCTCGGAAACGGGCGCGAGGTTTTCGACCACGGTCACGAGCTCGTGAATTTCTAGATTCATATAGCGATAGTATTGGCTCATTTCCGCGGAACGGAATCTGGCCGTGAGCCCCACGCGCCAATGCTGAGAAATCTCTAGCTCCACGCCCCGCTGCGGATCTTCGCAGAGATAGCCCGCTTGGGCCGAGGTGGTGAGAAACAAAAATAGGAAGAGAGCTTTCATCTGTCCCCAGAGGCTACTTCCCCTCCACGTCTCCACGAAAGCTAATGTTCTCCAGATTCGAGCGCATATGGTCCATGGCCATCTGCGAGCGCGAAACCGCCGCCACCATATGCGAATAATTGCTCTCATAGCTCACGGTCTTCGAGAGGCGATGCACCTTCTCGCCCTGGATCACCGAGAGGTAGGGCAGCACCCGGATCGCGAGCTCGCGAATGCTTCCCACAGCCACGCCCTCTTGCTCGAGCGAGGTCACTGCGCCATTCGGAATGGCGGAACGGATCAAGCTAAAGCCGCTGGTGCAGGCCTGCGTGGCATTCAGCGTAAAACCATGAAACACATAACCATCTTTCACCGTGATTCCCACCGCCGCCAATTGGCCGCGATTGGTCCACAAGCCAGGAAAGTCGGAATGAGTGCGCACGCTTTTCACTCCGAGCACGGCACAGGCATGGGCTAGGCCGAGCAGAAGCTCCTCGGTAAAGCGCCGTACGGCACGAGGGTCTCCGTACAAAGCCTTTAGGTTTCCGATAGGGAAACCCACCAGCTGGCCAGCGCTATGATAGTTGGTTTGCCCCCCACGATCGGTACACAAAAGTTGTATGCCTCTCTGCGCGAGAAACTCGGGGGAAACCAAGAGATCACTCTCTTCGGAATTGGCGCGACCAAGCGTGATTGTTTCGAGCGGCTCAAAAGCCAAGAGGCCACAATAGTCCTCAGAATTCAAAATGCCCTGGAAGCGAAGCGCTTCCTCGTAAGAATAATTTGCCCGGAAAGCGAAGAAATTAGACTTCACTGTCCCCCCCTTTTTTTTCCCTATATCCCATCAGAAAGGCTCTGTTTTCCCTCAACAGGAGCTTCTTCGCGATAATACGACGAAGCTAAATACCTTTCCGTTAGATATCCACCAAGAACCTTCACCATTGCCATGACCGGCAGCGCAATGAGGATTCCCAAAAACCCTAACAGTTCGCCCCCGGCCAACAAAGCTAAAATAATGGTGAGCGGAGAAATTCCCATCTGCCTGCCCACGATGCGCGGAGTAAGAAAAGTACCGTCCACCAGGTTTGCGGCAAAAAACACTCCCACGATGGCGATGCATTGCGTAATCTGCGCGCCGTCCAAGAGGGCAATAAACAAAGAAAGTATGACCGATACCAAAGGCCCCACAAAAGGAACCAAGTTCAAAAGACCGCTGAGAATCCCGAGCAGGAGTGCCATGTCAATGCCAACGGCGCCCAGGGCTAAACTGTAAAAAGCCGCCAGGATGATGCAGACCATGAATTTCCCGCGGATCAAGCCACCCAGCACGATCGAAAGCCTACGCATCACCTCGCGCACGTCCGTCATATAGCGCCTTGGCACCAGCTGCAGCAGCTTCTCGTTCAGCACGTAATAGTCCTTCAACATATAGAAGGTAAGAATGGGCACCAACAGGATGGTGAGCAAAGTGCTCAGGGCTCGTGCCGTTCCTGACAAAACATTCTCCAGAAAACTCACGGCGGGCACCGCACCCACCTCCGGCAAGAATGTGGGCACCACTACCCGCCACTGGGTAAACAGATCGTAGCCCAGGTAATGGGTGGAGAGCGGACCAAAGCGACCCGATAACACTTCCATCAAGGTGGGCAAACGTTCAAAGAGCTGCCGCAGCTGCCCCAGGATCTGCGGCACCATCAAGATGGCGAAGGCCGCCAATAAGGAGAAAACCAGGAACAAAATAAGAAATATTGGCCCCACCCGCCCAAAGCCCCGCTTTTCTGCCGAGCGCACCAAGGGGTTAAGCAAGAAGGCCAGGAAGTACGCCAAAAAAATCGGGATGTAGATCGAGCGCAGAAAGTAGATGCTGACAAGAAATAGGATCCCAACTCCGAGCAACACTTTTTGCTGCATGGGCGTGAGCCTACCGCGCTTTATTTCTTCCATTTCATTTCCCTCTTAGTACAACTGAATCGTATCACCCTCGAGGAAGTTTCCTCCAGAATGCACGCGGGAAATTGCTCCATCTTCGCCAAAAAATTCCACGGTTTCTAGTGTGCCCTTTAAATCGCCGGCCGTACGCCCCAGAAAAAGCCCCGTGTCTGGATCAAAAATATCCTGCCCACGGCTGCTCACCTTGAGGATATCGCCAATCTGAATCCCGGTGGCACGGCCTGCGTTGATGTAAATTTTGACTCCGGAGATTTTTGCCACTTTGCCCCGCCACTGGATGCGATCGACTTCCTTATCGAGAGCCGGAAGCGCCTTGCGAATGGCATCGGCCACGGCTTCGGCCACCAATTCATTGCGAAAGCTCTCCGTGTCCTGCTCATCCTCACCAAAAAGATTCAAGGCCGAGTTCTCGCTGAGACCAGCCCCCTGACCGATCGCGATCTCTTTGGCCTGGGCCACGTCCACCAAACGAATCTCCACCGAGGCCGCGGCTTTGGCAGCACTCGGGCGCAGGAGGCCCACATCGTCATCTTTGCGGCGAAAAGCAATCTTGGAGATGCGCCCGAGGATAACGAGCGACACGCCCCAGCGCTTGCCGTTGTCGGCCACGTGGGCCACGTTGATCTTTTCGGCATCTAAATAAAAATCCTGGGAGCGGAGGGAGATGTCCTGCTCATCCACGAGGTTCACACGATTGCGCTCAAGCAGCATTTCGCGCAAGGCGTTTTTCCCCTGCATTTCGAACTTGCCTTTGATCGGAGTGTCGTTCCAAAAAGGCAGCACCACCGCCCGCTTGCGCAGGGGCGAAAATTTTTGCACCGACTCGACAATTTTTTCGCGCTCGCGGGAGGATTGTTCGCCCCGAACCTTACCTTGCTCGCTTCGATAAGCCGGAGAGCGGGCACAGGCCACGATCAGAACCAAAAGACTACAGCTAGCCCATTTACTGAACGTCAAGCAGGGCTCCTTCCTCGGCTTCGACGGAAGCCGGATCCTTCCTTGGTTTTTCTGCGAGAGTCACCACGAAGTCCGGCACTTTGCCATCCTCATCGGCCAGCATCGGCTTGAGTAGGGTCACAGCAATTTCACTCTCCCCTAGCGCCTTCAGCATGGCCACGAATTCTTTTTCGCTCAGGGCGGGCCGCAGGGCGAGGTCATACTTCCCACGGCGAATGCTGTACTCCACCACCGATTGCACGCCCCGGGCTCCCTCGAGCAAGGTACGAAAGCGACTCACCAAAGAGGCCGAGCGCGCATCCTGCACCCGCACCAAAGCGAAGGTGGCCTTGGCATCCGTCTTGAGCATCCGGCGGCCGAGGCCCACAAAGGCATCTTGAAAGAGATCTTTGCTTTCTTCTAGTAGGGAGCGCTGTAGGTCTGCCACATATTGCTCTTTGCGCGATTTTGGATTGTTCACCAGCACCGAAGCGCGGCCGGCTTGCCCCGTCTTCACATCTAGGAGCGTGGCCGTGAGCACCAGACGTTCTTCTTTATTGTGCGAGTTCTCGTTCTCATAAGTTTCGTAGACGGACGAAATTCCCAATGCCAGGCGCGCCCCAGCTTTGGCCCCTAGGCCCCGGAGGAGCTCTGGGCTCGAGACATCTTCCCCCAAGCCAGAATCACGCAATTCCTCGGCCGTCATCATCACGGGAGTAAACTGGCGGCGTACAAAACGCTCCCGGGCTGCGGCTTCCAGCACTAGATAAGGACTCGCCACCGGTTTTGTCAGAGTCTCCGGAACTTTCGCGCCACGCACCACAATCAACACTTTTGCGTCGCCCGTTTCCTCGAGCTTGGCGGGGGTGAGGCTCACGAGCGAGCGGATCACATCGAGGTTCAC
>JAKFYM010000144.1 GCA_021730855.1 Bdellovibrionales bacterium | reverse complement strand
AAATAGTTCTGGTTTGATCTCCAGATAGGCATGCGAGAGATAGGACCACAGCTGCAATCCCAGAAAGAGCACGAAGCCGATCACGCGCAAGGCGGCCTTCGAGAGGGCCCACCAGCCATAGAGGGCGAGATCGCGCAGGCTGATGCGGCTGGAGAGGCTAATGGCGAACAAAAACAAACTGAAGGTGAGCAACAATGCCCCAGTGGTGTTTAGGTAGGTCTCAAAAAATCCGCCCAAGAGATCGCCCGCCAGGCCGCCCATGGGAAATCTTGAGCCGCCGAAGGAAACAGTTTTGTGCAAAATTCCGAAACAGGCCGCCGTGGTGAGCAATAAAAAAAGATAGTTGCAAGTGGCCAGGAGCCAGGCGGATTTTGAGACGCGGCGAAAAAAAGCGAGGCCTGCCAAAAAGAAAATCATCGCTTGCATAAAGGCCGCTGCCCCGAGGGCTTGCCATAGTAGAGAAGCCCAGTGGCTACCAATCACTCCGGTGAGGTTTTTTGCATTTGCACGGGAGGAAGTGAAGAAGGAAGGATCTTGGCTAGAGTAGGAAAAAAGCGCGAGGAGCGTGAAGATTCCAAGAAAAAAGAAAACCAAGCCGGAAAGATCTTGGAGAAGTGTGGAGGGTATGGATGTTTTTTTGCTCTGCGTGGGTGTGGCCATCTATCTATAGTAAAAAGGATTTGGCTGGGACCCAATGCGTTTCTGCAATGCGGAAAATTGAGGGCCCTACCGTGTAGGATTGCCTGCTGTGCGTTACGAAATTTGATAAAATTCTTTTTGTTGGTATTGACACAATCGTGCAGCTGCTTAAATCTGTTAATGAAGTTACATGTTTTTCGGGCTGAGGTTGCTGAAAATGCGGGAAATAGATTTCCTGCATCTTCGGCAACCTCGACCAGCAGAACGCGAAAACGGGAAAACTGATGGATAGGCAACCGAGGCAAATCGGCGCCTATGCGGAGGGAGATTTCACCGGTAGCTTCAAGTTAGGAAGTTTAACGTAGTACGTTTGCCGAATGCTTCGATCAAAAGAAGCGATAAAAATAGGAGTTAAGTAATGAAAAAACTAGTTGTATTGGCAGTTGCAAGCTTGATTGCGACGTCTGCAAATGCTGCAGAGATGAAATGGTCGGGCGACGCTGGCTGGCGTTATTCCCAGACAAAACATGATGACAATTTGACCTCACGTCTGACGATTGGCTCGTTGCAGCCAGATACCTCTATCCGTAAGACAAAAACGCACCAAGTTCGTGCTAGCCTCGGTGCTACCGGTGGTTGGGAGAACGTGGAGTGGGGCGTGGGCGTTCGTACGGGTCAAGCCACCCACGACTACTACGTAAACGTGATCAATGGCACCGACAGAGCCTTGGGTTTGAGCCAAGCTTGGTTCCGTTATCTCCGTGATATTGGCGCTGTGGATTTCAGCGTTACGGTTGGTCGTCAAAAGAACGTATTTGCCTATGATGACTTCTCGCAAAACCTTTTCGACAACGACGTGAACTTTGATGGCTTCGGCTGGCAGTTCAAGTTCGGCATGTTCGGATTGAATGCGGGTCAATACATCACTGGCGCGAAGAGCAACGGAGCGGAAAATGCCGCTGGTTCTTCGTTCACCAGAACGGATGCTACCGCCCAAGTTGCCAGCACCAGGAGTCAGTTCAACTACTTCCTTGGATTCCAACCCTATATGAACTGGAAATTCTCGGATTCGATCGAGACCATGTTCGCCGTGGGTTACTACCTATGGTCGGATAACAGCAACTCCAACACGATGGGCGGGGGCTTGACCACGTTCAACACTGGCAACGTGCCTGCTGTGGCTCCAAATACCTTCAACGTTCATAACCTGCGCCAATGGCAGTTCTTGAACAAAACCTCCTTGCCTTACAAATTGACCTTCCACGGTGAATTGGTGATGGCTGGGGACAATCAGATGACTGCCAGAACGGTGCCTGCCTACCTTTCGACTCTAGCATACCGGGAAGTGAGCGCCACTGCTTGGTCGGCTGGTCTTGAATACGGCTCCCTGCGCCGCGCTCATGACTTCACTCTTGGCTATGCGTATGGCAAAAAAGGCATCGCTTCGATGGTGGGTCGCTACTCCTACGAGAGCTTCCTCCCAGACAACGAAGGCCACAAAATCAGCTTGGGTTATGCTCTTGCGGATAACTTCCACCTCGGTTCGGAACTTCTTTTCTTGAAAGAGGTTGAGCGTATCAACTGGAATACTGGCTTGCCTTATGCGCAACAAAATGTGAATCAGCAGATGCACACCACGTACTGGGAAGTCACCGCTGGCGTGATGTTCTAGTAGGAAAGAAGCGTTTCACTTCTTAACAAACCTTTGCCAATACAAAGGGTCACAGGAAGGATCGAAAGGTCCTTCCTGTTTTTTTTGCCTTCGTTCATTTCGACGAGGCGTGCCGTAAAATATTCAAATCCTAACCAATCCCTAAATCGCTCATTCCTCTTTCGCGTACTATACTACGGCCCTAATCAATTCATTCTGTAGGGGAGATGTTTACATGCGACCTTTCTTTTTCTTTTTTATTTTAAATATATTTTGTTTCAGTTCGGCCCAGGCGGAAGTCAGTTGGAATGGCAGCACCTCTTGGCGGCACTTGTTTCGCGAGCGAGACGATGGCCTGGCCTCGCGTGATGCCGCAGGCAAGGACCAATCGAAGCAAATGACCAAACGCTGGGAAATCCGCGCCGCTTTGGGTGCTGGAGAAAAAGGAGAGGTTGTGGACTGGGGCGTAGGCTTTCGCACTCAGTCTAGCGCGGGAAGCGAGTGGCTCACGGTACGGAACTCCCTCGATTTGGCCATCGGTTTGGAGTTGGGGTTCGTGCGTTTTCGCAGCAACTGGTGGGAGAGTGAGTGGGCCGCAAAAGTGGGGCGCCAAACGGCGGTGGTCTACTACGATACCTTGGGACAAGCGCTCTTCGACAAAGATGTGCGTTGGGATGGCTTTGGCTGGACCTGGAAAAAAGGGAATTTTGGCCTGAACCTTTCGCAATACGTGCTAGGGGCCTTTAGTGGCTCGGCCGTGACCAACTCTTCCTTTTCGGAAACGGACGCGGAAAAGGCGGATGCCAACACACAACGGCACTTCGGGATTCTCTACAGCTTCCAGCCCCACTTCAAGTTCCAGGTAACAGAGCAAGTGCAGGCCCTCTTTGCGGTTGGTTATCATCTTTGGAGCGGAACGGGCGGAAACCAAAGCGTGGGCTGGTATGAAAACCAGATCCATGGGGGCGTGCGTTTTCCGACTGCCGGAGCGGCTGGAGACAACGTGGACGGCGTGATTCTCGATAATTCCCGCCAATGGCAGTTCTTTACGGAATGGACCTTGCCCATGAGCTTTCGTTTCATCGGGGAATATCTCCTAAATAAAGAGGTGAGTTACGGGAAGCGTTTTGTGCCCACCACAGTGAAGGCCGATCGTGACTCTTTGGCCCTCAGCTTGGTCTACGGCAAGGCGAAGTTGGCGCGTGACTGGTCGCTCTCCTATAGTTTTGTGGATAAAGGGATAGCGGCTTCGGTCAATACCTTTAGCAACTCGAACATGCCTGCCGACAATATCGGCCATCTAGTGGATGCTCGATATCTCCTGGCTGATGGCCTGGCTGTGGGCGCGAAGGGGGAGTTTTACCGAGAAAAAGCCCAACTGGATGGCGCTGGCCAACGCCTAACGGCCCCGAACCAGAACCGCAAACAAGTGGAAGACCGCTACGAACTATGGGCTGGCCTGTCTTTCTAGGCCCTAGTTGAGGTTCTAGAGAACATTCGCTATAAGAGCAGAAACGTCTGTTCAGGCATAGCTCAGCGGTAGAGCACTACCTTGACATGGTAGGGGTCGTAGGTTCAATCCCTACTGCCTGAACCATAAAACCCAAAATCCCCGAAGGGGACTTTGGGTTTTATGGCTTCTAGTACTAGAGGATTTAAACAAGCCTACGTAGGTTCACAAAAAGGCGAGGATCGCCTTTTTGCACGCGAGCGAAGCGAAGCGCCCCGAAGGGGTGAGTCGCAAGGATGCGACGAGTGACAATTCGGCCATGAAGGCCGAATTGCACGCGCAGGCCTTCAGGCCGAGCGCACGTAAGTGGCGAGGCGAGGATCGCCGAGCTGCATCCCTACTGCCCGAACCAAATCATCGCTAGGCTCCTCGTCTGAGAAAATGATCGGAAGCGAAGTAGCAGGTTTAGATCTGACTAAAATGACCATTAGGGCAAAATGGTCTTGACTAAAATGACCATTAGGGCAAAATGGTCATATGCAGAGATATCTGAAACCCTATCTCCTGGAAGATCTCAAACGGAAAATGGTATTTGTCACAGGGCCTCGGCAATGTGGAAAAACTACCTTGGTCAAAGCGATCGCACAGGATTTTTCTGCTTCGACTTACCTTAACTACGATAGCGAAAAAGACAAAAAGACAATCCTTAAGCAGGAATGGGATTCCAATGCCGACTTAATTGTGTTCGACGAAATTCACAAATATGCGCGTTGGAAAAATTACATCAAAGGCATCTACGACACGACTCATGACCGACACAAGTTCATCGTAACTGGAAGCGCTCGGCTCGACATTTATAAACGCGGTCAGGATTCCATGCTTGGCCGTTATCATGGCTGGAGACTACATCCGTTTTGTTTGGCCGAGAACCCTCTGTCCCTGAAAGGTAGGGATGCGCTGGACCGCTTTCTTAAGCGGGGCGGATTTCCAGAGCCATTTCTTGACGATCGGGAAACTGCAGCCCAACGCTGGAAGAGCGAACACATCAAGTTAATCCTACGTGAAGACGTGAGGGATCTGACCAAAATTAGGGAATCTTCGTTGCTCGACCTATTTATTTCGAGCTTGAGAGAAAGAGTGGGCACACCCATCGTCATTTCCAATATTGCCGGCGACATTGAGATCGCACCCAAGACGGGAAAAATCTGGTTGGGGGTTTTGGAACAGCTGTACCTCTGCATTGTCGTAAAGCCATACGCCACGGGAATTGACCGAGGGCTTGTGGTTCCGCCCAAGGTTTATTTCTATAACAATGCCGAAGTGGAAGGAGACTTGGGCGCTAAATTTGAAAATCTTGTCGCAACCCATCTTCTCAAACGAGCTCATTTTCTCGAAGACTCCACTGGCCATCGATATGAAGTGCGTTACATTCGTGACAAAGAAAAGCGCGAGGTCGACTTTCTTATCCTGAAAGAGCGCAAACCTCTCGCTCTCATTGAGTGCAAATGGGCCGACACAAGTCTTTCCAGTTCCTTGCTTTACTACGCGAAGAAATTGAAAATTCCCAAGGCTTACCAACTCGTGGGAGATTTTGACAAAACCCTGCAGAAAGATGGCATCTCAGTTACCTCGGCCTACAGGTATCTTTCGCGACCATTGGATCAGGATTTTTAGCTCACAAAAAAACTCATGTCATGAGGCATGCTCGCTTCTTGACGGCCCGGCTCAGGGGGGCCCGGACGAGCCAGGCCGGACATTACCGCGCTGGAACATGATCGGAGCCAGGCTCCCGGTTCTCATGGAAAATTTTCCGCCCTACCATCGCGGCCAAGTGTTCGTCTCCCACACCGAAAGCTCAATGGCCCGCACTTCTTGCTGAAAAGGATCCCAGGCCCGCACCTCGTGAGGCTCTAGGCCTCCCCACTGGCGGTAGGACTGGATCGCCGTATAGATCTCTTGGTAGCGGCACTCTACAGATTGAAAGCTTTCACAGCGTAGGACACCGCCCTTCCTTGTGTAGTCCTCCCAGTATTCGAGAGATTCTTGGATGGTGGCTTTTTGCAAAAGCCAATGAGGTTTGCCAGCGTGGGGCTTTTGAGGGGCCAATTGAATATTCTGCGTCACTGTGAGGAGATGGCCGAGGAACAAAAAAACCACTCCAGTCCCAAGCAGGAGGCGGATCGGTTTGGGCAGTGT
>JAKFYM010000096.1 GCA_021730855.1 Bdellovibrionales bacterium | reverse complement strand
GTATATGAACCATTGGTCTCGTGACCAGTTTATGCGTTTTTGTGATTTAAGAGCTATCTCCACCCGCGCCATTATATAGAATTAATGTATTGAAAAAAAGAAATATTTCAATAGTGCTTGGCAGCCAGCACTTTTGCAAAACTCCTGAACACGAGCCGCGCCCGCGCGGAGCTTCTACGTTCGACAGGCAGTCGAGGTCTTGTTCAAGGTCACACCATGCCTCGAGTATTTTTTCTGTTTGCAATGATCGAATGCCGCAAGAAAATATTCCTAGCCCTTAAAAATTTCGAAGTCGCTAAGGCCGACTGTGAGGTCGTATAAAGTGCTCATAAGTTTATCAATCTCCCATAGGTTGCGATTCAGTTCTTGAAGATAAGAAAGGGGCCGACTCCAGCAGGATTCGCCTAAGAGTTCGCGCCGGCTTCCAGCCGTCGCTCCTCTTAGGCATGGGTCTTCGCTAGAAAAGCCCTCACGGCTTTTCTCCCTGCGCTAAGTCGCTAGCGCGACTCATCGCAGGTCGCGAATCCCCTTCGAATCCTACTTTGAGAAAGCCGAAAACAAAAAATCCGCCTCCACCCTGCGGGTGAAGTCGGCAGGATTCGCCCCTCGCGCTCGTGCCCTCCGGGCACTCACTCCGGGGCGGGCTTCGGGCTAAGCCGCGCTTCCTGCGCGTCTTACCGTGCCAGATCTGCCGTATGGCAGATCTGGCACGGCCGCCCTCGCATTCGAATCCTGCTTTGAGGAACCAAATAAAAAAAGCCCACCACTTCGTGGCGAGCTTTTTTTATGGCGACTCCAGCAGGATTCGAACCTGCGGCCCCCTGCTTAGAAGGCAGGTGCTCTATCCAACTGAGCTATGGAGTCTTGATTTTTCCCATCTTTCTTGTGGAAGACGTTAAGATGGGTTGTATGAAAAAAGCTAGTGGCAAGCAAGCAAGACGCCTGCCTTTTTACAAACTGCATGGCGCCGGGAACGATATTGTTGTTTTTCTGTCTCGCCACCTCCCGCTTTCGTTGCAAGCGAAGGCGCGTTTTTTGCGTCAGATGGCTCACCGGCAGTTGGGGGTGGGTTGTGATCAGTTTGTGGAGGTTCTCTCTCTTCCCACCAAAACAAAGCCGCTTTCCCTGCAAATTTGGAATGCCGATGGCTCGCGCCCTGAGATTTGCGCCAATGGCGTGCGCTCCCTGCTCTTTCTTGCTGCTCGTAAAAAGTGGATTTCTCCCTCGGCCAAATCCATTGCCTTTCACGTGGCTCATAAGCCCTATACTGCCTTGCGCAGCTCTCGGGGTGGTTATGAGGTTTGCCTCGGCACGCCCTTGCTTGAGGGGCAGCGCCGCATCGAAGTGCTCGGCAGGGAGGTTCCCTTCTGGCAAGTGAATGTGGGCAATCCCCATGCGGTGGTCCTCGAGAAAGGGGACCTTCCGCTCCTCACCTTTGGCCCGGCCATGGAAAAGCATTCCCATTTCCCCCATAAGACCAATGTGGAATTCGTGCGTTCTTGGCGCAAAGAAGGAAAGAAAGTCTATGCGGAAGTGGAGGCCTGGGAGCGGGGAGCGGGGGCCACCCTATCTTGTGGGAGTGGGGCGGTGGCCGTGGCGGCGGTGCTCAGGGAGCAAACCGGCCTGGACCAGGTGGAGGTCAAGATGACGGACTTCCTTCTCCAGATACGATTCGAGGGCGGAAAGGCCCACCTCAGTGGTCCCTGCGCCCTCGTCTGCGAAGGATCGTATTTTAGTTAGCTCTGGCTAAGAGTGGATTCATGTAAAGCCGGAAGGATTTGTCCTTATTGCGACGGATCGCAATATTATCGTTTTCCTTTTCCTGCACCAGCTGGTGGTAGAAATCAGGGTCTACGTTTTTTAGGTCCAATACCGACTGGCCTTCATAGGCACCAAAATCGATAATCACTTCGTTTTCTGCGATGACACCGGTTAGCGGACTCACAGTACTCATATGTTCTGCATGTTCTCCTGGGTTCTGTCGGCTCTTGTCTACCACAAATCCGTCTGCGATAGCCTGCGACTGTTAGGACTAACGATACCTCGGCAGGCAAGCCCCTTACAAGACGAGGAAAAAGTTTAATATATTCAAATATTTATGGAGTCTTTACCGGACTGATTTGTTTCAAAAAGAGGCAAAAAATCTCAACTCTAGGCCCAAGATTTGGGCAGATACCTCCGCCCCGGCCCTCCCGAAGGGGTGGAGGGGAGTGGTTGACCATACCTCCCATATTCCGTCCTTGACCCTGGGCGGCTTAGGCGGTTAGCTAAAGCCGTAGATGAAAAAGAAGGATGCTTCCTTACCCGAGCTTGTCTCCAAATTTCCCGTCGTAAAAAGCCCTGGCAAACTCACGCCCGCCACCACGGATCCCCTCGTTCGCTACCTGCAGGAGCTGCGCCGCTATGAAGTGATGAGCCCCGAAGAGCAGCAACAAATGGCCGTAAAGCTAAGGGAAACTGGCGATCTCTCCCTGGCCAAGCGCTTGGTCACCACCAATTTGCGCCTCGTGGTGAAAATCGCCCTGGAGTATAAAAACGCCTACAACAATGTCCTCGACCTCATCCAAGAAGGCAACGTGGGCCTGATGAAGGCCGTGGCCAACTATGATCCCTACAAAGGCACCCGCCTTTCCTACTACGCCTCCTGGTGGATCCGGTCCTACATCCTAAAATTCCTGCTCGATAATTTCCGCCTCGTGAAGGTGGGCACCACCCAGGCGCAAAAGAAGCTTTTTTACAATTTGATGCGGGAAAAGGAGCGACTGGAGGCCCAAGGCATCCAGGCCGGCCCCAAACTCCTTGCCGACAACCTCCATGTTCGGGAAAAAGACGTCCAGGAAATGAGCCTGCGCCTTTCGTCCAAAGGGGGAGAATATTCGATCGACCAGCCTTCGGGCGACGGGGAAGATCGAGCCCCCCGTGACATCTTGGTCGACCCCGCCCAAGCCGCCGATGAGGTTCTGGCCCAGAAAGAACTGAAGTCTATCCTGAGTGATCACATCAGTGATTTTGTGAAAAACCTAAATGAAAAAGAGCGCATCCTCTTTCACGAGCGCCTGATGAACGACGAGCCCAAGACCCTCCAGGAAATCGCCGACCAATTCGGCATCACCCGCGAGCGCGCCCGGCAGATCGAGTCCAAGGTGGTGGAGAAGCTACGCAAACACATGAGCCTCCATATCGACGGCATTGAGATCGCCCCGCCGCGAAAGTAAATGACTTGCGTCCGTTTTTCCCCCATGTTACTCAGGCAACAAAATAAATAGCTGAAAACAATAGGAATTAGAAATGGCAACGAATAAGAAACCTACTATCGAAAAATTTGCCCGCGGTGGTTCCGACACGGGTTCTCCAGAAGTCCAAGTAGCGCTCCTCACCCAGCGCATCAATCACCTGACCGAGCATTTTAAAATCCATAAAAAAGACCACCACGGTCGTCGTGGTCTCCTCCTTCTCGTTAGCAAGCGCCGCAGCCTGCTCGAGTATCTCAAACGGAAAGACCAATCGCGTTATTCCACCCTCATTGGCGCTCTTGATCTACGCAAATAGTCGCCGTTTTTTTTAAAACTTTTAGGAGCGCGGCCGAGGTGTATGCACGGCTGCCTCAGATAGGATCCCATGAATAAGAAAATTACCGTCAATTGTTCCTTTGGTGGACGTGACATCGTTATTGAAACTGGCCGTATGGCGAAACAAGCCGATGGCTCGGTGCTGGTTACTTACGGAGAGACCGTAGTCCTCGTCACCGCCGTATCGAATAAGAACCCCAAGCCAGGACAAAGCTTCTTCCCCCTCACGGTGGATTATATTGAAAAATACTACGCGGCCGGAAAATTTCCGGGCGGCTTTTTTAAGCGGGAATCGCGTCCGAGCATGGATGCCACCCTGACCTCCCGGCTCATCGATCGTCCGATCCGCCCCCTCTTTCCCGAAGGCTACCTCAACGACACCCAAGTGGTGGCCACGGTGCTTTCCGTGGATGAAGACAACGATCCAGACCTCGCGGCCTCGCTTGGAGCTTCGGCGGCCCTCACGATCTCGAACATCCCTTTTGCTGGCCCCACGGCGGCCGTGCGCATTGGCCGCATCGGCGGCAAGTACATCATCAACCCCACCCTCGCACAGCAAGCCGAGAGCGATATGGAAGTGCTCGTGACGGGCACCGAGAACGCCATCATGATGGTGGAAGGCGGAGCCAAAGAAGTTCCCGAAGCCGAGCTGCTGCAGGGAATCCTTGAAGGCCATCGCGCCATCAAGCCCGTGATCGAAATGCAACGCAAGTTGCGGGAGATGGTGGGAGTGCCGAAGCGTGAGTTCATTCCCGCGAAGGTGGATGAGTCTTTGAAAAAGGCCGTCACGGATTTCAGCCAAGCGCGCGTGGCCGCGGCCTTTCGCATGAAAGAAAAGCATGTTCGCAACAACACCCTCTCGGCAATCCAAACGGAAGCGGCCGAGAAGCTTTTGGCCAATGTTCCTGAAGCGGATAAATCTGCGAAGAAAAAAGAACTCGAAGGCATTTACGAAATGCTGAAATACAACGTGATGCGCGAGATGGTGCTCACCGGCGAGCGCGTGGATGGGCGGAACCTCACCACCGTGCGTCCGATCGAGTGCGAAGTTTCGGTGCTTCCACGCACCCACGGCTCGGGCTTGTTCACTAGGGGCGAGACTCAGGTGCTGGCCGTGACCACCTTGGGCACCAAGGACGATGAGCAGATGTATGATCCACTTCGTCAGCCCTCGAGCTCTAAAAAATTCATGCTGCACTATAATTTCCCTCCCTTCTCGGTAGGAGAAGCTGGTTTCATGCGGGCCCCCGGCCGCCGCGAAATTGGTCACGGTGCCTTGGCGGAGCGAGCCCTTGCGGCGCTCATGCCGGACGCTTCGAAATTTCCTTATACGGTTCGCCTCGTGTGCGAGACCTTGGAATCCAATGGATCTTCCTCCATGGGCTCGGTTTGCTCGGGCTCGATGAGCTTGATGGACGCGGGCGTGCCCTTTCCGAAGCCAGTGGCGGGTATCGCCATGGGCCTCGTGAAAGAGGGCTCACGCGTGGCTATCCTCTCCGATATCCTGGGAGATGAAGATCACCTGGGCGATATGGATTTCAAAGTGGCTGGCACCAAAGAGGGCGTGACCGCGATCCAGATGGACATCAAGATTGAGGGTGTGGACGAGAACATCATGCGCACCGCTCTCCAGCAGGCGCAAGAAGGCCGTCTTCATATCTTAGGGGAAATGGCCAAAGCCATCACCAAGGGCCGCGAAGACATTTCGAAAAATGCTCCACGCATCCTCACCATGCACATCAAACAAGACAAGATCCGCGACGTGATCGGTTCGGGCGGAAAAGTGATCCGTGGCATTATCGAGAGCACCGGCGCGAAGATCGACATCGACGATAGCGGCACGATCAATATCGCCTCCGTCAACCTAGAAGCCGCGAAGAAGGCCATGGCCATCATCGCCAGCATCGTGGAAGAAGTGGAAGTGGGACGCGTCTATACCGGCAAAGTGCGTAAGATCATGGATTTCGGAGCCTTCGTGGAAGTGACTCCCGGAAACGATGGCCTTCTGCACATTTCCGAAATCGCCCATGAGCGCGTGATGAAGGTCACCGACCACCTCAAAGAGGGCGACATCATCGACGTGAAAGTGCTCGACATCGATCGCCAAGGCAAGATGCGCCTCTCGCGCAAAGTGCTGCTCGATCCTCCTCGTCAGTAAGCAGAGGTCTCTTTAAAGCGCCCATCTCTCTTGTGAGGGATGGGTTTTTTCTTGCCCGGCAAAAGGAATGATTTTTTATCTGCCTTTTGCGGGCTGCTTTCTTTTCTTGGCTAGTTCCTCCAAGGCTTGTTGCTGCATAAAGAGATCGTCAATTTCCTCTTCCAAATAGAAAATCTCACTTTCCAGCTGGCGGAGCATTCGTTGTTCGAGCCGCTGGAAGGTGCGTTTGCGGGAAAACCCCCAGGCCGGATGCCG
>JAKFYM010000403.1 GCA_021730855.1 Bdellovibrionales bacterium | reverse complement strand
TGATTTCTCCGCCGTAAATGAAACCAAGGCTAAGGCCGCGGATATTTCCGTCTAAATCACAGATCCAGCGCGCCGCTTGGGCCGAGGGCGCAGCGAGCATCAAGAAGGCAGCGAAAAAGGGAAGTAAGATTTTTTTCATGGGTTTCTCCTAGGTGGGAAAATCCATTTTCCGGTTTAAAATTCTCTACCACGACGAAAAATCGGCTGTGAGCGTCAAGAGCTGCATAATCTTTATTTATGTCTCTTTCCGCACGTCAAAATTTCCTTTCGTGGCACGCCGCACGGAAGCGGCATCTTGCCCTTTTCTAGGCCGTCTGGCATAAGGACGCCTCTCTGGGAGGGGATCGTGGCAAAATTTTCAGTTTTCCTGTTTTGCCTTCTGTATGGGAAGGCCACCGCAGAGCCTGGCTTCAACAACCTTTCTCTCTGCTTTGCGTTCTTTGGAACGCTGAGCCTTACGCCTCTAGGAAAATTTCTGGGGGCTCCGCCCCTATTTTACCCGCTTTCCGCGTCCCACACGCTTTCTGTTCCCGCTCGAGAATTTCCAAATTCTCCAGTATTCTAAAAGAACAGAAAGACTCTGCAAAAAGCCGAGTTCAAGGAATGAAGCAAGGCAAAATCATCTACGACCCCCTCTACGGTTTCATCCGTCTCACCGAGACCGAGAACCGCATCATCCACTCGCCCTTCTACCAGAGGCTGCGCTGGATCAAGCAACTGGGGTTCTCCAACTATATTTTTCCCGGAGCCGAGCACAACCGCTTCGCTCACGCCCTGGGCGTGATGCATATGGCGGACAAAATCCTCAACGCCATCGGCAAGGCCGTGCCCGATGAAAAGCTCTTTGACGTGACCGCCACCGACCCCGACACCCTCTTCCACAAGAGCATCCGCATCTCGGCTCTCTTGCACGACATCGGCACCTTCCCCTTCTCCCACACCTGCGAGGGCGCCTACATCAAACATGGCGATTCCTCCTTCAAGCCCGCCAACCGCGGCAAGCCCCTGCCCAATAACCATGAGCATCTCGGGGCCTATATCCTCAAGAACACCAACTACGCGAACGGCATCACCAAGATCCTCGAGGACGACGGCATCGACACCCAGGAGATCTCGCGCTTCATCAAGGGCACCAATGCCAATATCCTCGGCAACCAGATCCTGCACTCCGAGGTGGACTGCGACCGCATGGACTACCTCATGCGCGATGCCCACTATACCGGCCTGCAGTACGGGCAGTTCGACCGTGAATTCATCCTCTACCACATGACCACCTTCGACACCGGCGACGGCAAGCTCGGCCTCGCGATCAAGGACAACGCCATGCACGCCGTGGAGGATTTCCTGATCGCCCGCTTCGCTTGGTACTCGCAGGTGATCCGCAATTCCGGAGGCGCTAAGTTCGATATCCTAGCCGAGACCATCACCAAGCACCTGCTCGAGAAGCGGATGATGTACCAGTTCCAGGACCTGCTCGACATGGTGGCCAACGATCCCGAGCGGTTTTTTGGTTTCAATGATTTTTATTTCATGAACCTTGTGCACCAGGCCCATCTCGACAAAACGGTGAAAAACCCGAAAATCCAAGAGATGATGAAAATGCTCCTCTTCCACCAGAGCCCCTTTGAATTCCAGCTCAGCCCGGTGGAGCACAAACTCGTCACCCGCGACGAAGAGGGCCTGCGCACCCGCGAAAGCATCGTGAAACGTATCCAGGAAATGGTGAAAAGCTTCGAGGACTGCATCCAGGCCCATGGCGATGGCACGGAATGGATCCTCTACGACATCCCCGATAGCGATATCGTCTTCTCCCGTTCCATGCTCGATATCGTGCGCAAACGCTCGGGCGACAATCTGCTCCAGGAACGCGACCCCGTGAAGATCATGGACCGCCAGGGGAAGGTTTCCTTACTCATCGACCGCGAGAACTCGATCATGCGCCTGCTTTCGAGCGTGGTGAACTTCATCCCCGTGCTCTATATGAACCCCAAGGCCCACGATCTCTTAAAAGCCAAAAAGCTCATCTAGGCCCACTTTACATCCCGCCCCCAATCTCTTACGATTTTACGCATGAAGCTCTTTCTTTTACTTGTGCTCAGCCTCACCCTTCCTGCCTGCGGAAAATTCAAAGAAAAATTTGGCCGTCTCGAAGATGGTTATACGAGGGTTTATCTACAGGGAGAGCAAAATCCCTATGCTGTCTCCTTGGTGGGCGGGGTGATGGTGTATTTTATTGATAACGGGAATCCTAACCTTGGTCATGCCTTCGCCTTCGCCTCTGAGAGTGACGCAAACTCCCGCTCCGTAGTTGTCCCCAATGGGAACTATAAGGTCTACACCCTGGGCTTTCTAGGAACGCCAAATATAGAAAACCAGGGCTACTGCGGTTTTGGCGACGGCGGGGCAGTGGTGAACCTATCCGGCTCGGCAAAATCGGTGAGCATCGCGATGAGCACGGGGAATTGTAATTTCGGCAATGCTGCCGCGCCCTTCACTACCGCGCTGGGCTCGGACTATTCCGACAATGATAAAATAGAACTCTTTCTCTGTAGCGATAATGCCTATCCCGGCTGCACAGCGGCGACCGGAAATACCTATTACGTAAAAATGAGCTTGCTCGGGGGAATCAAGCATTCATCGGGTGCCTTTACCCCGAATGCGCAGTCGCTTTACTCCAGCTGCTCGTCCTCAATAACCGGATCACTGCTCACAAACTTCCGGGTACCTATTGGCGGCACGCTCTTTTCTCCTCCTGTGGGGCTGCAATTCTATTCTGACTCCCTTTGCAACACCGCTGTGCCCGGAGGGACCTTTACCTTTGTGGAAGGCCTAAAATACTATTCCAGCGTGGCCTCAGGCGCTTCCATTTACCTAAATTCGGCCACCTCCGTTAACTACACAACCTTAAAAATTTATAAAAGCTTCTAGTGTATTCTCCGTAGTCGTAGCCACTGCCTATTTAGGCTCCACTCTGGCCTTTGCGCCAGGTATTGGCGATACGCTCAGGGAGCCTAAGTGGTGGTGGGTGCTGGCTGGGGCCGGACTTGCTCTCCCTTTTCTGCTGAGCAAACTCCAGGAGTTCAAAAAAGTTCCGCTTCCATTCTGGATTTTCCTTTTCTATATGGCCGTGCAAGGAGCGATCCTCGCAAAGCCTCTAGAAGTGGCCACCTATGTGCTGTCGCTGCTAGCCACGGTGATCCTCGCGGTCTCCTATCTTGCGCTCGGAGGAGATCTTTTCCGCCGCCCAAAAATCAGAACGGCATTTTTGGCAGTCACCTTTCTCCAAATCGCCTTTAGCTTGCTGCAGTTCTTCGAACTCGACCCCATCTTCAGCCTGCGCGAGCCCGTGCTGCAGCCGCAGATGAAATTTGCCGGCTTCTTCGGGCACTTCACCTTCTATGGTGCTTGGATGGCAGCGATGGCTTGGTATTGGTGGGTGGAAAAACATCGAGTCACCGCCCTCTTATGCAGCCTTGCTTGTTTCGCCACTCTTTCCCTCTTCGCGCTTTTTTCCTGGATCGCTGCCGGTTTTGCGCTCCTCGCCTGGCGTGGACGCTGGCTGCTGAGCAGTGTGATCTTTGCGGCCCTGAGCCTAGCAGGCCTCTTTCTCTCTCTGCAAAGCACGGGGGGTGAAGAGTACTTTAATTCCAACGGCCGCTTCAAGATCTGGAACCATGTGTTGGCCGCCATCCTCGAGCGGCCCTGGTTTGGTTATGGCGCCGGCACCTTTGCTCATGAATTTCCCACCTACCACCAAGGCTTTGAGGGAAAGCGCTTTGAACAAGCTCATAATGAGTTGCTGCAAGTTTTTTTCGAAGGAGGGCTGGTGGGCCTGGTGCTCGCGCTAGCGGTGCTCTCGATGCTGTGGTGGACCCGCAAGAATTGGTGGCAAAAAGAAGAGGTGCTGCCCTGGTTTTTGGTTTTCGTGGTCTTTGCCGCCAATAGCTTGGGGAACTTTCCCTGGCACTCGGCGCCGATGGCGCTCTTTAGCATGACGG
The DNA here is from genome assembly GCA_021730855.1 of Bdellovibrionales bacterium. GTDB lineage: Bacteria > Bdellovibrionota > UBA1018 > CAIPTA01 > CAIPTA01 > JAKFYM01. The sequence continues at coordinate 1,994 of JAKFYM010000403.1, read as the reverse complement.
CCTATCTAGTGCTGACGCAGCGGAAAACTCAAATCCGCTGAAAGCTCGCGCGGTATTCCTGCACGTATCCATGGTAGTTGCGCCAGCCGCGGTCGATGAGATCGAGCTGCTCTTCGGGAGACAAAGTGCGCACCACCTTGGCGGGCGAACCCAAGATCAGGGAGTTCGGCGGATATTTTTTCCCCGGCGGCAGCAAAGCCCCCGCCGCCACCACGCAGCCATCTCCCACTTCCACGCCATCGAGGATCACGGCGCCCATGCCGATCAAGCAGTCATTGCCCACGGTGCAGCCATGCAGGAGGGCCTTATGCCCGATCGTCACGCGCGCGCCAATCGTCAGAGGAAAGCGGCCGTTCGTCACGTGCAGCACGCAGCCGTCCTGCACATTCGTATAGTCCCCGATCCGGATCCAGTGCACATCGCCCCGGGCCACGGCCTGGAACCAGATGCTGCTGTGCTCGCCCATGGTCACATCGCCGAGCACATCGGCCGAATCGGCGATCCAAGCGGTGGAGGGAATTTTTGGCGACTTTCCAAAACAAGTGGCGATCATAAAAGTGCGGGCTCTCCTTTGAGGGAAAAAGAATTGGCCTCGGTGATGCGCACCGGAAGGATGCGGCCTTCGAGCTGGCGTGCGTCCTTCACGCCATTGGGCAGGGTGAAGTTCACGATCCGCCAGCCGAGGGTGCGGCCGGTAGCCACGAGGGGATCCGTCTTCGAGGGGCCTTCGCAGAGGATGGATTCCACTTTGCCGATCTGCTCGAGGTTCTTGGCGGCCTGGATGGTGATCTGGCGATCATTCAAGATCGCGTGCCGCGCTTTCTTCACGCTCTCGGGCACGGTATCGCCATACTGGAGGGCCGAGGTGCCCGGGCGGGGCGAATACATATAGGCAAAGATCGATTCGTAGCGGATGCGCTCCACAAGATCCAAGGTGGCTTGGAAATCCTCTTCGGTTTCCCCAGGGAAACCCACAATGAGATCGGTGGTGATGGTGATCCCAGGCACGCGCCGGCGCAGCTCCTCGAGGCGCTCCACGTAGAGCGCGATCGGCACGTAGCGCTTCATGCGTTTGAGCACGCGGCCCGAACCGCTCTGCACGGGCAGGTGCAAATGGGGCACGAGGCGGGAGAGCGAGGCATGGCACTCAATCATTTCTTCGTCGAAGTCTTTGGGGTGGGAGGTGGTGTAGCGAATGCGCTGCAGGCCCAAGGGCTTGCCACTGCGGCCGGTGGGATCGGTGGTGCCGCGGGCATCCATCTCCTCGGCCATCGCCTGCAGGGCGCGCAGGAGATTGGGAAAAGTCTGGCCGTTCTTTTTTCCGCCCAGAGATTTGCCGTAGGAATTCACGTTCTGGCCAAGGAGGGTGATCTCCACCACTCCGCCCAGCACGAGGCGTTTCACGTCCTGCACAATCTCCTCAAGGAGCCGGCTTTTCTCGCGCCCCCTCGTGAAGGGTACGATACAATAGGAGCAAAAATTATCGCAGCCCTTCATGATGTTCACAAAAGCTGTGGCTTTGCCGGGCAGGATCTTAGTCTCGAGGGAATAATCATTGGAGGGATCAAAGCCCACCTGCATCACCTTCTGCTCGCCCTGGTCCACGCGATAGAGCACTTCGGGGAGCTGGTCGATGGAATCGGTGCCGATCACAAAATCTAAGTGAGGCGCGCCACGGAAGACTTCTTCTTTTTCCTGCTGGGCCACGCAGCCGGCAAAACCAATCTTGAGCCGGGGATTGCGTTTTTTGCCGTCTTTTTTGAGCAGGCCCATCGAGGAATAGGCTTTCTGCTCGGACTTATCGCGGATCGAGCAGCTATTGAAGATCACCAGATCGGCTTCGCCGGCCTCCGCAACAGCTTGGTAGCCCTGGCCCGTGAGCAAGCTCGCCATTCGCTCCGTGTCGTGGAGGTTCATCTGGCAACCAAAGGTCTTGATGTAGTACTTGCCTTTTTCGGCCTGATTTACGGGGGTTTGCTGCATAGCCCTAGGGT
>JAKFYM010000106.1 GCA_021730855.1 Bdellovibrionales bacterium | reverse complement strand
ACCGCATCGGCAACCGCCTCCACCTTACCTCGGAGGCCGAGGCCCTCTACCGCCAGCTCCTGACGCACCAATCGCAGCTCGAGGGCGCACTCCTGCAATTCACGCAAAAGGGCCGCACAGTGGATGGCCAACTCCGCATCGGCTCCTACCTGGAATTCACCAAGAGCGAGCTGATGCCGGTGATCGAGGAATTCATGCTCTCGCACCCGGCCGTGCAACTAAAATTTATTTTCGATGCCCCCTCCGTGCTGCGCTCCCAGCTCGAGGAAGGCAAACTCGATCTCTCGATCTCGATCTTCCCGCACACCGGGGTGAAAGCGATCGAGGCCAAGCGGCTCTACCAAGAAGAGCTCGTGCTGATTGGCCACCGCGATCTGGTGAGCCGCACCTCCAGCGCCGAAGAGCTGCATGCATTGCCGGTCATCGATTATTTTCCTAATCATCTTTTGTTTAAACGCTGGTGGCGCAGCCACTTTGGCCAGCATATCCGGCAAGTGCGTGCGGCCTGTTTTGCCGCCACCGCAGAGATGGTGTTTGCCCTGGTGAAACGCAAGCTCGGCATTGGCGTGGTGCCCCACTATGTGCTCGAGCGCAAATCGGAGATGGACAAGGTGGTGGTCGTGCAGCCCACCGACAAGCGCCTCTTCGACCACCTCTGGCTCAACCAATTCCGCGGCCGTGAAAAAACTACCGCACATCAGGTCTTTCTCGAGCGCTTGAACGCGCGTTTCGGCGGCTAATTTCGAAAAAAACTTTCCTCTCCCACGCCTTCTGACTAAGATGCCGCCGAAGAGAGGAGACGATCAATGCCACGCGCTAGCCTATTCCTATGCATCCTGCTCTGCGCCTTTGGTTGCGCCAAGAAAAAAGTAAGCCCGGCTCTTTTCCGCACCATGTCTTTCGAAGACGCCCAGCGCATCGCCAGCTCGGCCCAAGTTTTCTGCAAGGACCAGGATTGCCATCCCTCGGTGGGCATGCTCACCTCCGCCTCGCGCGAAGGGGTGGGAGCCTGCACGGCTACCCTCATGGGCTCAGACCTAGCCGTGACAAACGGTCACTGCCTGCCGCCCGAAACCAAAAGAAGAGGAGCCTCTTGCGAGGGTTATCTATGGATCACTTTCACCGACGACAGAAACCACCGCCAGTATGACAAGCGAATAGGCTGCAAAGAGGTAGTGGAATATTCGGAAGAGGGAGGATTGGAGGACCATCGTCCCGACTATGCGATTCTCCGTCTCTCCCACCCCACCAGTCGGCCCTTTTTGGCGATCGACGAGACCGGATTTTCCGAGGAAGAAACTATTTTTATGCACAAGGTGAATCCCGACCTAAGTGCCAGAGGGGCGTTTGGTTTTCTTCAGGAGATAACATGCAAGACGATCTTCGCCTCCCATTTGGAGCCTAGGGCCAGCCACCCGTTGGCAGACCTAGTGACCTTAGGGGATTGCCCAGTCATTTCTGGAAATTCCGGCAGCTCTTTGCTTTCCCAGGCCGGTCACATCAAAGGCGTGGTGCAGATTCGAATCTTCGAACTCAGGATGGCAGCGAAATTACGACAAGAGGGAATTACCCTCTTGGAGTCGCTCGTACCCGTCAGCATCGGAACAAACTTCGCTTGTTTAGGAGTAAGTGGCCAGGCCCAGCCCCAGGGCTGTGCCGCGTCGGAAAGAAATGATGGCGCCACGAGAGCGCAGGCTGACGCTATTTTCGAGCGTGGGCTAGCCCGCAGCTTCGAAAACCATATGCTCCGTTACGTGGACTACCTCCTATGGGACTTCGACCTGATCCGAGAAGTGGAAAAAAACATCCTTGCACTCAAGCCCAGGTGCACGCCGCGCACTTATTTGCACTTAACCCGGCCTCCGTCCTTTACGCTCCCGCAGCTGCACGCCACCTGGGGATGGGATCGTTATGGCCGCGAATCTGGGCAGGTGGCCGAAAATCCTGATGGCCCCCCTCTCCACGTGAGTTTCCCTTTCCGTCCGGGCCAAGGGAATGTGGTGCTCCTGCAGGAGGGCGATGGACCCGAGCAGACCCTGGCAGCGCCCTATTGTGACCGTTAAAACTGGCCCCTTTGCCTGTCGATGAAAGCGGCTGACAAATAGAATTCATTAGGGCGTCTCCTCAATTTGGCTAAGCGCAGCAGTTGATTTTTTTCGCATTTGTGAAAGCCTCTTTCTACAAGCAAGGAGGCTTGAGTGGCGCGAAGAATGTTAACAGACGAGATTTGGTTACAACTGCGATCAACTATGGAGTCTCATGGCTGTTATGACACGAAAAACAGCCGTGATGTTATGGAAGGAATCTTGTGGAAACTGCGCGTAGGCTGCCCCTAGATGGCATTGAGTTTGTGATCCCAGAAATACGCCTGCTGCTTTTTTTAGGCAGGCGTTTTCATTTTCGAGGAGATAAGTGGGGCAGATACTAAAATTTATTCATTAATAAACGATTGGAAGATGAACTTCATGTCCCATCCAAATTGAGCCTCGGACCCATTCGCAACCCTCGATGGGTTGAATGTACCCCATGCCATTGCAAACGAACGTTTCTCTTGCATTGCTCATATGTAAAGGATCGAAACCCGAAGGATTATTCGGACACGTTATATTAATAGCTTCCTCTCCACGTGCGGACTTAACTGCATGTCCTCTAAGCTGAAATCCGCCATTTTCGAGCCGCAAATAGCTGTCACGCTGATAAACGTAGTTTTCAGGAACAACTAAATGTCGACTCAGTTTTTCTCCAGAATTCGAAATGCATGTGGCTTCCACGAAAGTGTCGGCATTGGCAACTGATCCGAAAAAGACGAAACTCATAGCCAAAACCGATTTTTTCAACCCGTACTCAAGTATTGTTTTCAATTAATATTCTCCATTTCTTAGTTTTAACGATGGCACGCACATATATCGCATTGCACCACGAAACTCAATATACGAACTTAACCGTGAAAAAATTCAACATTCACTGAGACTTAGAGTTTCGAAATACTTTCCGCCGCAGATACCACTGCTCATTCCTTGGTCTCCATCACGTGAGAAGGTATCGTGATCGCGTTCGATAGGCGCTGTTAGAGTCCGAATGGAAGACTCGTTCGGGGTGTCTATCGACATGGATTTGAAATTGCGGGCCAGTAAATTGAGGAGACGCCCTAATGAATTCTATTTGTCAGCCGCTTTCATCAACAGGCAAGAGGGCCAGTTTAAGTGACTTTCTCGTCGATCTAACGTATTTTTTTTAAAAATGCAGGAAGCTCGTTTCCAACAACTCCTAGACGAACAATCTCGCCGTGGCTGCCAGCTGCTTATCCTGCTCGCCGCCACGCTCTTCCCGGCCTTTGCGCTTCTCGATTACTTCACGCAATATCCTGACTTTTTTGTTCTCTCGGCCATCCGCCTCAGCACGAGCTTCCTCTACGTCCTGCTCTACTTTGCCTGCCTCCGGGGCTGGTTCCCGCGCAAGCCCTATCCTTCGGCCCTCTTCGTGCTTGCCCTAGCCGCCGCTAGCATCACCCTTATGTGCCTCATGCTCCGCGGTTACCAAAGCCGCTACTATGCGGGCGTGAATCTCGTGATCTTAGCGGCCGGCCTGATTTTTCCCTGGAATGCTCGGCAGATGGGCTTGGCGGTGCTGATGATTTTTTCCATCTATGCCACGGCGGTGCTGGTCCAGGCGGGTCTGCCCCTAGCCAGTCCCGACACTTTTATAAATAATATTTCTTTTCTCGCCGCCACCGGCATCATCAGCACGGCGAGCGCGCATTTCCACGATTCCCAACGCCGGGAATCCTTTGCCCGCTATGCCGAGATCGAAAACGCTCGTGACTTCCTACGTGCCGACCTTGCTAGCGGCCAGAACAGCCTGGAAACCCTGCTGAACGAAATCGCCCAGAGAAAGTCCGACCTAGAAGAAGCCTCTCTTTCCCTGCGCCAAGCTCGTGACCAGGCCCAAGTGGCTCTTTCGCACCGGGAAGAATTCATCTCCATCGCTTCGCATGAGCTCAAGACTCCCCTCACCTCGATGCGCTTGCAAACCCAGCTCCTCTATAAATCCATGCAAAAAGGCCAGGAAATCGCTCCGGACAAAACGGAAAAAATGCTGGAAACCCTCGACAAACAAACCGCCCGCCTCGCGCACCTCGTGGACGGAATTTTCGACACCTCTGCCATTCGTTCCGGCAAGCTAGAGATCCAACCCGCGCGCACCGAGCTCGTGGAAATCGTGCGCGAAGTGGTGGACCAAATCAAGAATCGGGCAAGGGAGGAGGGAGTGGAGCTGCGAGCAAAATTTCCGCAAACGATCCATGGATCTTGGGACGCGATGCGGATCCAGCAGGTGGTCTCGAACCTCCTCACGAATGCCCTGAAGTACGGGCATCATAAGCCCGTGGATATTTCGCTAGCCGCAGGACCAAGCCATGCGGAAATTCGCGTGCGGGACCAAGGCCCTGGCATTGCACGCCCCGACCAAGAACGGATCTTCGAACGCTTTGAGCGCGGCCATAGTGCCCAGCATGTGACGGGCCTGGGCCTAGGGCTCTATATCTGCCGCGAGATCGCGCGCGCGCATGGCGGAGAAATTTTTCTGGAAAGCAGTATAGGCGAGGGCTCCACCTTCACCGTGCGTCTTCCGCTCGAAGTCCGCGCCCACTCGGACGCCCGCATTTAATTTGAAGCTAAACGCAGCACATTTTTAGCCAAATCGAAAACCAAGACCGAGCAGTCCTGGGGCGGCATCGGAAACTCTTCCTCGGCGCTGCTCTCCACGCCCAGATGCTTCTCCACCGCCTTGCGCAGCCCGAAGGCCATTTGGTTCAGGAGCTCCTGAGCTTCCAGCGCCGCAAACCGCGTCATCCAGTCCCCCATCGGTATCGCCGTGGCCTCGGCCCAGCCATCCGAGGCCAGAACTAGGCGGCCGCCTGGCTCGAGGGCCACTTCCTGCACCTCACCCACCGTGCCGCTCGTCGGCCCTAGCGCGTCGCTCTCGCCCCTGGCTAGCCAGTCCATCTGGCCATCCTCTTTGCATTGCAGGCCGAAAATAGCTCCGCAATGCACATAGCTCAAGCGGTAGGTCTTGCGGTCCAGCACCCCGTAGAAGATCGACATCCGATCTTTTTCTTTCATGCCCTCGCGCAGCTTTCCGTAGAGCGCGCGCACGAGCTCGGCCGGATCCGATTTGCTCATATGCACCGCAAACTGCATCATCGATCCAATAAAATTAGTTGATAACGAATAACTGGAGCTGTCGGCGAGCACGATCCCAACTTTAGAAGCATCGGGGAACTCAAATACGTCGAAATAATCTCCGCCCGATTTTAAACCACACCAATACTTGCTCTTGATCGAGAGCCCTCCGATGGCCGGAAATTTCTCGCGGATCAGGCGCCGCTGGATTTTCTCCGCCAAGCGAATGTCGTCTTCGAGCTGACGCACCAAAACTGGTAGGGCCTGGGTGCTGTGCTCGAGCCGCCGCAGGGTTTGCAGAAAATCATGAGATTGCTCCACTCGATACAAATCCAGCATCCTTACCGGAAGCACGAGCAAATCATCGGCTAGGCCTTGGACAAAAGCCGTCGGAACTTTGTTTCCTTCCTTGGTGAGCACCACGATGGTTGGGCGCTCCTCCGCAGAGCTAGGGTCCACGCAGGCGGCACTTTCTTCGTCGAGAAAAAGCAGGTCAAAGGCCGTGAGCGTGGCGGGCGTGAACTCCACGTGCTCGCAACTAGCTTTCGGGAAAGCGGCGCGCAGGGCGGGAAGGATGTCGGGGATGGTCGAGGCAATACGCATTTAAAAGTGGCTCCCATAACGAATAGAAATACGGCGGTCTTCAATCGAATGCAGGTTGCGCGGATGCAGCTCTTCGGAATAGGTACCGAAGTCGATGCTGCCATACTTCGAAGCGAGGCCCACGCCCGCCGTCCAATAACCACGAGTCATGCCCGTGCGCAGAAAAAATGTTTTTCGTAGGTCGAGCTCCAGGCCAAGATTGATCCGGCGAATCGCGTTCACATTATGCACGGCTAGCACATCGCGATAGTCC
>JAKFYM010000226.1 GCA_021730855.1 Bdellovibrionales bacterium | reverse complement strand
CTTGCAGGAAGGATCATTTTTTTTGCGGGGCCGCAATGCGAGCGCCCGAGCCGCGCGGTCCAAGTCTGCCTGGGAGATTTCAGGCACTTCGGCAAGCTGAGCTATTTCCGGATGGTCCAGGACGCAGATTGAACCACCTACTCGCAGCCCCGGTACGGATGCCGCGGTCCACCACCACCTTGCGCGAGAACGGGTCGCGCGCCGAGTAGAGCACTTCGGCGGTGGGATGGTCGGCCATTTGTTTCACGTCGAGATTGCGGCACCAATCGGCGCGGGTGTCGTGGCCAAAGGCCCAGGGAGTGAAGTTGTTCTCCATATTGCGGAAGACGGTCTGGAGCTCGGGCGGAAAGCGCGATTCCATGAGCACGAGGTTTTTTCTCGTCTCAAAGATCAGGTTTGTTTGCTCGATGAATACGGGGCAGGCTTCTTCGCAGGCCCGGCAGCTGGTGCAAGCCCAAATCACCGCATCGGTGACTCCACTTTCCTCCCGCACCATGGGCGCCAGCTCCTCAAATTTTTTCGCGAGGACTTTTTCCTTATTGTTCAAGAGCTCCACGCGGAAGTCATGCACGAGGCGCGCGGGAGAGAGGGGTTTGCCCGTGAGATCGGCGGGGCACACCTCTTCGCAGCGCCCACATTCCGTGCAGGCATAGAGATCCAGCCCATTTTTCCAGGAAATATCCGAGACCTTACCAATGCCGAAGTTCGTGGCCTTTTCGTCCTCGAGGTTGGTGACCTCCATTGGCTTCTCGGTGCCGATATGCTTGAAGAAAATATTGGGTCCCGCCGCGAGGATGTGCAGGTGCTTGGAGCGGGGAATGTACATGAGGAAGCCGAGCACGAGGAGAAGGTGCGTCCAGTAAAACACTTCCATGCCGGCATACGCGCCCTCGGGCGAGAGGCCAAAGCTCTGCACTAGGCGGCCGAGCGAGCCGGAGACCAGGAAGGCTTGGTGCAGGGGATTGTCGGGGAAGGCCACCATGCGGAAGGCGTTCATCAGGAAAAGCGAAAGCATGAGGGTGCCGGTGATGGCTAGCACCATCAGGGCATCAGGGCCGGTGTGCAAGTAGCGAGGTTTCAGGACCAAGCGGCGGAAAAAACCAAAGGCCACTCCGAGCAGCACTCCCAGAGTGAAGAGATCGGCCACGGTGAGATAGTAGCCGTGCAAAGAAGGAGAAAGAAGAGAGAGGTTGGCGCCGTGAAACATGCCTTCGACCATCGCCTCTACCGTGCCGATCGTGATCACGATGAAGCCCCAGAAGATGAGGGTATGGGCGAGGCCGGGCAGTTTTTTGCGTCTCACGCTTCTCTGCCCGATCACATCGATCAGCACGGCCTGCAGGCGCCTGCCAAGAAAGGAAAGGCGGTCGGGGCCGGGGCGGGTCACCGTCTGTAGGACTTGCACCAAGAGTCTGGCGCGGAGCGCAAAATAGGCAAAGGCGACGGCAAGGGCGGCGGCCACAAGGAAGGGTTTGATGGTTAGGTACATGAGTCCCCTCTAAAAACGAGAATGTGTGTATTCTCCGGTGTATCAAGGCGCATGGAATTTTCAATGCATTCTTCCACTATAGTCTAGCAGACCATGAAAGCATTGCGCCAATACAGGGATTTTGCGGTGGACGGGGACCACTCCCCCTCGTTTGCGCAGGCTTTGCGGCAGTAATGGTTTGGCTTTTGTTTTACGACGGCCAAGCATTTACCCCAGAATAGGGGAGCCCGCGCGCTTAGCAATAAATTACATTTAGAGGCAGGTGGTGCAGGCACGCAGCCGCAGTAAGTCTCAACAGAGCAAAATCAGCTCTTAGTGCATCACCTTTTTGAATTCTTCCGTCAGCGCGGGCACGATCTGGAAAAGGTCTCCCACTGTTCCATAGTCTGCTTTCTGGAAGATAGCGGCATCGGGCACGGTGTTTACGGCCACGATCACCTTGGATGAACGCATTCCAGCCAAGTGCTGGATGGCACCACTGATGCCGAAAGCCATATAGAGCGTGGGGGATACGGTTTTTCCCGTCTGCCCCACCTGGTCGGAATGGGGGCGATAGCCAGCATCCACCGCCGCACGGCTGGCGCCCACGGTGGCCCCAATCACATTGGCCAAATCCTCGAGGATTTTAAAGTTTTCGGCGCTCTTGAGGGCGCGGCCACCCGACACGATACGATCGGCCTCGGTGAGGTCGGCCTTGCCGGCGCCACCTGCTTTGGCTATCACTTCTTTCACTTGGGCGCGGATCGTGCCCGGGTCTACACTTAGTTTATTTACGGTAGCGCTACCCGGCTTTTCGGCCTTCAGGCCGAGGGCGTTGGGGCGTACGGTGGCGATATGCGGTTTAGCGCCAAGGAATTCCACGCTGGCAAAACATTTTCCCGAATAGAGCGGGCGTTTGGCTTCGAGCTTGCCGCCACTGGTAGAAAGCTCGGTGCAGTCCGAAGCCATGCCGGTATCCAGCTTCACGGCCACGCGTGGGAAAAAATCTTTGGTTTGGGCGGAGACGGAGGCCACTAGCGCTTCGGCGCCTAAGCTTTTGGCGGCATCGGCCACCACTTTGGCAAATCCTTCTGGAGAATAATGAGCGAGGGCCGCATGTTCCGCGAGGTGTACGGACTGGGGCGCGAACTTATTGATTTGTGCGACCAGGGGCTCCAGCGAAGCCGGGGCTCCTAGCAAAATTGCGTGGGCCTCGGTGCCTGGCCAGCTCACGATATTCGAAAGGAGCTCGAGCGAGCCTTTTTTGACTTTGCCGTTCGCGGTTTCACAATAGACGAGTACTTTCATGGGCACCTTTCTTACAGGACTTTGGCTTCTTCGCGGAGGAGGCGAACCAGTTCTTTGGCCACGGTGGCGGGATCTCCCGACACCATTTTGCAAGCGCTGCGCTCGGCGGGCAGGCTTAGTTGTTTGTAGCTGAGCTTGATTTGGTTTTCGGCCACATCCAGATCGGCGAGGGTGTATTTTTTCACTTCTTTTTTCTTGGCCTTCATGATGTTGGGCAGCGAAGCGTAGCGGGGCTCGTTCATGCCTTTTTGTGCGGCAATCACGCAAGGGGTGGGCAGTTCGTATTTCTCGATGGTTCCGCCTTCCACTTCGCGTTCTACCTGAATGGTGGCGCCATATTGGGCTCGCAGTACCACCGTCACGGCGGGCATGTTCAGGAATTCCGCCATTGCTTGGTGCACTTGGGCGGCGTCATCATCGATGGCTTGTTTGCCAGTGAACACTAAGTGCGCAGGGCCATTTTTCTCGATGGCGCGTGCTAGCGCTTTGGCAGTCAGAAAGGAATCGGCATTTTCCGGGCTGGCCACATGCACGGCTTCGTCACATCCCATGGCGAGAGCGGTACGTAGCGCCTCGACCACGCGATCGGGGCCTGCGCTCACCACGGTCACGGTGGCGCCGGGATTTTTTTCTTTGAAACGGATCGCTTCTTCTACCGCGAAATCATCATAAGGGCAGGGGATCCACTTGTTGACGGCGGAGGTGTCGATTCCCTTACCGTCGGCAGCGATCTTTATTTTGGTTTCGGTGTCGGGCACCTGCTTGACGCAGACGAAAACTTTCATAGCTGGCTCCAAATGTCTGAAAATGTCTGAATGGCTTAACCCTTATCACAAAGGGCGAAAAAACCAACGCTGCTTGGCGCTATCTAGGCGTTCCCTGAGGCTTGTAGCGTTTGTCTTTGCGATCACATTCGGGATCGTAGGGGGAGCATTTGAGTTTGGGCGCCACGGGCTCCACTTGGCGTTCGGGCGCGATGGGGGGAGCCTTCACCCCGCAGCCCGCCAGCACACACAAGATCAGAAAGGCAAACACGCGCATTAGAATTTTACCACCACGCCGAGCAAGACCCCATCGGAGCCGCCCTCGATGCGCGCGTCCATCGCCTCACTCATCACGAGCTGCGCGCCCCCGCCGCCAAGCAAGCGCCCGCCCTGGAGCGGCTCAAGATTGGTCGAGGCGCCGCTAGTGGCGCTCACAATATTGCTTTGGTATCCCACGTAGGGATAGAGGCGGAAAAGCTTGCTCACGCTGATCATATACCGCAGGTTCAGGCCAAGTGGGATCACCCGCACTTGGGCGGCCGGAGCGCCCACGGTGGTGCGGTGCTCAAAATTATAAATGCCAAAAGTTCCTTCTAGGCTGAGGAGAGCGGAGGTTTCCGACTTCAGCCAAATATGCGTAAGGAAGGTGTAGGCATAGCGGAACGAATAGCCTTGGTAGGTGGTATAGCCGCTGGTCACGTTCGGGTCGTCCGCGCTCGGAAGCTTGCGGTTGCGAAAAAGACCCACACCCAAGGTGAGATTGTGCGGGCTGAAGGTGCGTCTCTCGGGAAGCTTGGGATGGAGGGAGACTTCCGGGGTGTAGTCGTCGTCGTCTAGTTCCGGCCCCCTTTCCTTGCCATCTGGTTTGAAAAAACGTTCGTTAGCGGGATTGGGCTCTTCTACTTCACGATCGGCCACATAGTCCGGAAGGGTATCGGCTTCATCGAAAGGCTCGCCATAGAGCAATTCATATTCCTGTTCCACTTGTGGGTTCTGCTCGCGATATTTTTCGAGCACCGCCACCACCGTGCCTCCGGAATCCATGCGGATCACGCGTCCGGCAGCGATTTTTTCTTCTCCTGCGAGGAAGAGCACCGGGCCATTCAGGACCAATCCTGACTCCGAGCCTAGGGTCACGCGCACGAGGCGTCCCGAAGAGCTGGCATCGATCACTTGAACGGTCCTTTTTTCCGCCCAGGCGGGGGTAGAAAAAAGGACTAAGGCTGACAGGAATAGCGGATGCTTGTGGATCATCTCTCCTAAAGATAGTGTGGCCTAGCATTGAAGTCAAACCCAGGGGGAGGTCCATTGAAGTTCGAGTTTCCAGCGCGCGGGGAGTGGGCACGGCTTCCCACACCTATCGAGAAATTAGAGCGGCTCTCGACGGACCTTGGCTTGAATCTGTGGATCAAGCGTGACGACCAAACTGGTTTCGAGTGGAATGGCAACAAGATCCGCAAGCTCGAGTTTCTCGCAAAGGATGCCCTCCTCAAAGGGGCGACTTGCCTGGTGACTTGTGGCGGGGTGCAGTCCAATCACTGCCGAGCCACCGCCGCGCTGGCGGCAAAATTAGGCCTGCGTTGTGTGCTCATCCTGCGTGGCCAGGCACCAGAAAAAATCCGCTCCAATCACTTGCTCGACCAACTCTTTGGCGCGGAGATCTTTTATGTCACGCCCGAGCAGTACTATGAGGGAATGGAGGATTTCCGTCTTTTGATTGATGGGCAAATCCGTGCCCAGGGCGGTAAGACCTACTTTATTCCCGAGGGGGGCACCGGCGCGCTGGGTTGTTTCGGTTATGCCCAGGCATTTCGGGAACTTGAGGAGCAACGAAAAGAGAAGGGGCTTCCGGCCTTTGATAGCATCGTGGTGGCGCATGGAAGCGGGGGCACTCAGGCGGGCTTGGTCCTTGGGCAGTTGTTGGACGAGGAAACAGAAACAAAAATCGTGGGCGTGAATGTTTGTTACGAAGAGAAGGAGAGCTTTCGCTTGGTGAAGGAAGCTTTGTGGTCAGCCATTCAGCAGCACCACCTTCCACTCGCTTTCATGGCCCAAGACATTCGGATTCTTCCGGGCTTTCGCGGCCGTGGTTACGCATTGAGTGCTCCCGAGGAGCTTTCTTTCTTGCGAAAGGTGGCACGCGAAGAAGGGCTATTGTTAGATCCGGTGTATACTGGCAAGGCCCTGCGGGGCCTGTATGAAACGGCTAAGCAGCGGCCAGATTTTTTTGGTAAAAATGTTTTATTTATACATACGGGCGGAGGATTTGGTTTGTTTCAGCTGGAGGATGAGTGGAAAGAGGTGGTGTCGTGATTTTTTTCTGGCTACTCGTAGCGCTTCTGCCCTGGCCAAGCCAAGCGAAGCCGCCCTCCACCCTGGCTTACCAGCAATACTCTCGGGGTGAGGAGCTCTCGCAACGCAAGCGGTGGAAAGAGGCGGCAGAGAAATTCCAGGCGGCCATCGACCTCAACCCTGCCTATGTGGCCTCCTATATCGAATACCGGAGGCCACATAGGCAGGGT
>JAKFYM010000129.1 GCA_021730855.1 Bdellovibrionales bacterium | reverse complement strand
GCACCGGTGCGGGAGCAGGAGTCGGGGCCGCCTGCTGCTGGCGGGCTGGGGCTCGCTTGGTGCCGAATTCCACGCGATCCGTCGCCACTTTTTTCAGCTGCTTTTCAAAATAGTTATTGTATATCTCCGACTGGCGCTCGGCCTTGCCATTCCAGATTTTTTCTTTGACCTCATTGGGCAGATTTTTTTCGGCCATCTGCTTCTTTTTCAGGCTTTTTTCGGCAATGGCGGCGGTCACCTCTACGGAGGCCTTGCTCATCAGCCCAAAGCCACTCTTGAGGTGTTTGGTGGAGAGGATGATCGCATCAGGCCCTAGCTCGCGCTTAATGACCTTCAGTGCCTCTTGCATCGTTGCCGCTTCAAATTTTTTAACCAACATCGTCTAGCCTCACAATTCCTATTGACCGGAGATTCACGTTCGCCGCGATCTCGTTGTGGGAGAGAACTACCAAGCCGGGGATAAAACGCTCTACCAGCCGCTTGAAATGATACCGAATCGAGGGCGAGCAGAGCACCACTGCTTGAGAGTGCTGCTCGAGCGAACGAGCCACATCGAGGTTAAGGGAGCCCAATAGACGCCGCACAAAATCGGGGTCCGTGGCCAATTCAGGGCCACGCTCGGTATTGACGATGGAGCTGGCAATGGCTTCTTCAATTTGGCGATCGAGAGTGAGAATGGGCAGATCTAGCGAGCTTCCCATCAAGCGCATCGTGATCGACCGGTGAAGAGCCGCTCTAGCCGCTTCAGTGAGCGAGATAGGATCCTTGGTGGAGGATGCCACTTCCAGCAAGGCCTCGAGAATGGAGCGCAGATCGCGCACGGGCACCTGCTCACGCAGCAGGTTCTGCAGCACTTTCAGCAAGAGCGCTGGTGAAATGAGGCCGGGCAAAAGATCTTCCACCAATTTTGGGTACTGCTCTTTGATATTGTCGAGCAGGGTCTGGAGCTCTTGGCGGCCAAAAAGCTCTGGAAGATGTTTTTTCATTAGCTCCGTGAGGTGAGTGGCCATCACGGTGGAGAGATCCACCACGGTATATCCATTCATCACGGCGCTGTCTTTGTTGTTGGGTGAAATCCAAAGCGCGGGCAGGCCGAAAGCCGGCTCCGTGGTTGCCACTCCGGCGATCGGTTCCACCACATTGCCCGGATCCATGGCCAGCATATGGTCCACCATCAGCTCGCCCCCGCCAATCGAAACTCCCTTTAGCAGGAAGTTGTACTGGCCTGGATTGAGCTGAAGATTGTCGCGAATTCTCAAGGAAGGAATGATCACGCCCATATCGAGGGCAAACTGCCGGCGAATCTGGTTGATGCGGGTAAGCAGCTCGCCGTTCTGTTCGGGGTCCACAATGCTGATCAGGCCATACCCCACTTCGAGCTCGAGAATGTCCATGGGCAGAAGACTCTCAATTTTCTCGGAAGTTTCCTTGGTTTTGTCCTTCGCGGCAGCCGCGTCCACAATTTCTTTGTTGCGCGTTTTTTCTGCCAGCGACCAAGCCCAGTACCCAAGTCCTCCGCCAATCGCTAGGAAAGGAATCGCCGGAATGCCGGGAATGAGCGCGATGAATGCCATCACGCCGGCTGAAACTCCGATGGCCTTGGGGTGAGAGGTGAGCTGCTCACCCAAGTCGTGGGTGAGATTATTGCCGCTGCCCGCACGAGTGACGATCAAACCTGCTGCCGTGGAGATGATGAGTGCTGGAATCTGTGAAACGAGACCGTCACCAACTGTCAACAACACAAAAACTTCAGCGGCTTCGGCAATGGGCATGCCCCGCTGGATGGTACCGATGATAATTCCACCCACGATGTTCACGGCCACAATCAGAATTCCGGCGATCGCATCCCCGCGGACGAATTTCGAGGCACCGTCCATGGCTCCGTAAAAGTCGGCTTCTTGTGCCACCGCCGAGCGGCGCTTCCGCGCCTCACTCTCATTGATCACGCCGGCGTTTAAGTCGGCATCGATCGCCATCTGTTTCCCGGGCATGGCATCCAAGGTGAAACGCGCGGCCACTTCGGCCACGCGACCAGCACCTTTGGTGATCACGATGAAGTTAATCAAAACAAGGATGATAAAAATCACGATGCCCACGGCATAGTTACCGCCCACCACGAACTCTCCGAAACTTCGGATGATCGCGCCGGCGGCAGCCGTGCCCTGCTCCGGACCGTGCATCAACACCAAGCGAGTGGAGGCCACGTTCAAGGCCAAACGGAAAAGGGTAACCGTCAACAAGAGCGAGGGAAATACGCTGAAATCTAAGGGGCGCTTGGCGTAAGTGGCGGTAAGCAGGAGCATGATGCTTATCGCGATCGAGACCGTCAAAAACATGTCGACCATAAAGGCCGGCAAAGGCACGATCATCAGCACGAGGATCCCGATCAAACCTAAGGCGATCAGTAAGTCCGCGTTTTTCGCGAACTGCAGAATCCTATTTTTCTCGTTGTTATCGTTCACTTATCCACCTAGTTCGAACCAAATTTTCCCTTGAGCCGGTAAACGTAAGCCAAGACTTCCGCCACCGCTTGGTAGAGATTGCGCGGTACCACGCCCCCCACCTTCACTGACTTATGCAGGGCTCGGGCCAAGGGCACATTCTCCACCAAAGGCACCCCGTTTTTCCGCGCAAGCTCTTTAATCCGTTGGGCAACAAGATCTGCCCCCTTCGCCACCACTCGCGGGGCCGCCATTTTTTCGCCGTCATAACGTAAAGCCACCGCAATGTGCGTCGGGTTTGTGACGATCACATCGGCCTTAGGCACTTCCTGCATCATGCGCTTACGCGCCATCTCACGTTGCAGGCTGCGCACACGGGCTTTGAGCAAGGGATCTCCCTCGCGCTGCTTATGCTCCTGCTTCACTTCTTGTTTGGTCATCATCAAGCTCTTACGGTAACGAAACTTCTGATAGGCGAAGTCGAGGGCCGCTACCACGAATAGACCAATACAAACGCCGCTCACCAAACGGAATGCGGTAGAGCTCATATAGGATATGAACTGCGAGCTATCCATGTCCATTACGCCAGGCGATCCCACGATTTCTTTTTTCAAGAGAAAATACGTGATGGTGATCACGGCCACGAGCTTTAAGACGGACTTGAGCCCTTCCATGAGCGAGGAAAGCGAAACGACTCGCTGGAGGCCGCTCAATGGATTGATACGTTCAAACTTCGGCTCTAAGGGCGCCCAGGAAAAGAGAAAGCCGAACTGCACCACAGATCCAGCCACTCCCGCCACAAAGCCCGCAGCGGCGATCGGCAATACGATTTTAGCGGACTCTGCTAGGCACAGCTTCAAGAGCATGGCTGCGCGCTCCGCGGTGAGCTCGGTGACGGCGGCCTCAAAGAACATCCGACGCATAAAGTTCATGAAGTCACTGGCCATTGCGGGACCCATGCCGTACATAACGGCGAGCGCCGCCAAGAGCACAAAAAGCGAGGTGAGCTCACGCGACTGTGCCACCTGGCCTTCCTCGCGAAAGTCCTCCAAGCGCTGCGCGGAGGGTTCCTCTGTTTTGTCCTCGTCTGAGTCACCGCCCTGTTTCTGTGCCATGGCTCCCTATCCTTTACGTAAACATCCGCATAAGACTCATCACGCGTTCCATCATCAGTCCGAATACTTCATCCACATTTGTGCCAAGCATCGGCATCGTGAGCAGAATGACGGTGAATCCGGCAAGGATATTCACCGTGAAGCTCACCACCAATACGTTGATCTGCGGCACTGCTTTGGCGATGATGCCAAAAGCGCAGTTGATCAGGAAAATCATCAAGGCCATGGGTGCCGAGAGCTTGACGGCGATCCAGAAAACCTCGGAAGAGGTTTCGAGGACAAAAAGAAATATTTTCGTCGAGAAAACAAGCCCGCCGATAGGAACCAAACGAAAACTATCTACCAAAGCCTTTAGAAAGAGATGGTGCCCATTCATGCCCAAAAATAAGAGCGTGGCTAAAATGAAAATCAGCTGCGAGATAACCGGCACCTGGCTCTCGCTATGGTGATCGTAGACAGAAGCCATGTTGAATCCCATCTGCATGCCCATATGACCAAAAGCAAAAGCGAGCCCGTCGAAAAATAGTTTTGCCGTGAACCCAAGCAGAAGCCCTACGGTGGCCTCTTTAAAGGCGAGACTCAGAATGCCCAAATCGCTCTGCGCGTACACTGCCAAAGCCTGCATCCCACCTGCCACGGTAGAGAGAGGATAGACAACAAGATTGATCGTGAACGCGAGGAAGATTTTCACCAGAGGCGGAACGTTATTATCTCCAAAAAACGGCAATAACAAAAAGAGACAGCTCACTCTCACCAAGGAGAGGAAAAAGTGCAGGATCTCTAGTTCGTTGAAGCCGTAGAAACCCAAGTTCACCTCACATAGTTTGGCAGAGAGGTGAATAATTCCGTGGTGTACGAGGTGATCATCTGGGTCATCCAGGGCGCAAGGATCACCATCATCACCACGATCGCCAGCATTTTTGGAATAAAGGTAAGTGTGGCCTCGTTGATCTGGGTGATCGCCTGTAGAATACTAACCACAAGGCCCACCACCAGAGCGGCGATCAAAAGTGGTCCAGCCAGGAGCACCGTGGTCCAGATCGCGTCTCTTCCTAAGCTGAGAACAACATCTTCCGTCATCTTCTTCTCCCTATCCGAACGAACGCACTAGACTGCCGATCACAAGTTCCCAGCCATCTACTAGAACAAATAAAAGCAATTTAAATGGGAGGGAGATCACCACGGGCGGCAACATCATCATACCCATAGCCATCAGCACGCTTGCCACCACCATGTCGATAATCAAAAAAGGCAGATAGAGCATGAAACCAATCTGGAAGGCAGTTTTGAGCTCGCTCACCATAAAGGCTGGAATCAGCACCCAAGTGGGCACATCCTTGCGGGTTTTTGGCTTCTGTACGCGAGACATCTCGAGAAAGAGCGATAAGTCTTTTTCCCGAGTTTGCTTGAACATAAACACCCGGAGTGGTGCTTCAGCTCGGGAGATGGCCGTGCCCTGGTCGATTTTTTCCGCCATATAAGGGCCTAAAGAGTTTGTGTTGATGTCTTGCCAAACAGGAGCCATCACAAAAAAAGTTAGAAAGAGAGAGAGGCCGATGATCACCTGGTTGGGCGGCATATTCTGCGTGGCCAAGGCCTGACGCAGGAAAGAGAGCACCACCACGATACGGGTGAAGGAAGTCATCATGATCAAGATCGCCGGAGCGAGCGAGAGCACGGTAAAAAGGATCAAGATGCGGAGGGCGGCCACGGTTTCGGTGGGATTATTGCCATTCGCCATCGACACATTGATATTGGGGATCCCCATACCGCCACCTGCGGCCTGGGCCGAAGCCGATAGAACTAAGCCCGCGATGAGCGCTCCCCAGCAAGCAAAGTTCTTTTTCATTCTTCCCTTCCCCTTCTATTGCCTAAAGCGGCTTAAAGCCTTCCATGCGTTTCTTGATCGCGCCGCGAATCCCTAGATCTATTTTGGGCGCCGCTTCGGCCTCGCGCGGCTGTGGGGCCAATGCTTTTTCAAAAGTGTCGGAAAAACTAATGCCGGGAACGCCATCCGCGTATTTTTCCACATTCACGTCCTTGCCCAAGTTGGCGAGGAGGTTCATTCCATCTCCAGACATGCCCAGCACCATGTACTGGTCGAGCACTTTCACTAAGGCCACGGAACGCTTCGGGCCCAAGCTCTGGTTGGCGATGATCTCAATCATTTTATTTTGGCGCCCTAGTCCAATGCCCTTGCCGAGCACGAATCGACGAAAACCCACCGCCACGGCACCGATAATGCCCACCACCAGGAGAAGGGAAGCCACCATGCGTGCGGCGGGAGATTCCTTGGATTTGATTTCCGCGGCCGCCGGCCCTGCCTGCGACTTGGCAAATAGGGGCTGGTCTTCGGAATTCGCGGTGGAAGCAGCAACAGGGGCGGCCGCTAGCGTGCCTCCGCTCTTGCCATCCTTCGCTTCGGCGAGGATCTCTTTGACCACCTCGGCCTCATCGGCATCCTGGGAAGAATTGTCGATCGCAGCGGATTTATTGCTCAGGCTATCGGAGGCCTCCGCT
>JAKFYM010000395.1 GCA_021730855.1 Bdellovibrionales bacterium | reverse complement strand
CCATGGCTTCGGCAAGGTCGGCAGGAGCCAGGTCTGGTATGTATAGTTGTTTTTTGGTGTGAAAGGTGGCTAGTGGCGCAAGGGCCGGGTAGGTAGCACCTATTGTGTGAAGCAGATCCTCCACCTCTTGGAGGCGATCTGATTCTTGTTTGGCACGGGCAAGGTCTCCTTTTATCAGACTGGCTGATACGTGTTTGCTATAGGTGCGGCCAAAGTTTGCCACCTCCCCTAGTTGCTCGAGTGGCTTTAAAAGCTCACAGAGGATGGCTAAGGTGTCCTGATGGAGAACATCTAAGTCATTGGTGCTGATCGTGCGCGCGTGCAAGCTGTGTTCCCATAGCAGGCGGCCGATTGTTTGCATGGCGTCGAAAGATTCGGCGCCCAGGTACAAGAGGGGACGTAAGTGCAAATCGGTGAAGCTTACGTTTTCTGGTAGCAGGGTTTCAATGCGTTGGGCCGCAAACAAACGAATGCGTCCCAAATAGGTATCCATCTTGCTGTCAGCGAAGGCCTGCCATTGGTCGAGCGAAGGAACACTCCCCGAGTTCGCGGCAAGGGCGTAGGTGAGAATGTCGGCCAACAAATCACTGGCTGCAGCTAGATAGTGGGAGTTTTGTTTTTGCAGCACCAAATGGCCATGGCCATATGGGTACTGTAAGGGACCACGTGCGGGATTTTTGTCTAGGCAGAGCGTGAAAGTGCCGTAACCCGAGCTAAGTAGAGCGCCGGTGCCTGGCCCGGCAATCGTGATGTCGCAAAGTCTATGCGTGGCAGCCATACCCGCTAGGCTCTGCTGCCCGCAGAGGTCGATCAGGTTGAGGCGTGACGCCCAGCTTTCGAGCAAGGTATTGGCAATGCGTTTGTCTTTCACGGTGCCAACCAAATAAATAGTGTTTGGAACAGTTAGTTTGCTGAGCGCCAGAAAGGCCGCTTCCACTTCCTCTTGGTCGAGGCTCGACACGCAAATCGCTACCTTAAGATCCGTGCCCTCGAGTAGTGATTGAGGTACTTCCCCCTCCCGAGCGGTGGGAGTGTTGAGCTCATAGGCCACTTCTACTGTGTCTACTTGGGCCACCTTGCGGAGGATATCGATGCGATGAAAGGCATTGCCGGCCGCTTGCGCTGGACCCTGGAGGTAAGACTTCCAGTTCGGGCACTCTAGGCCAGTGTGCTGGATTTCATTTTCTGCCAGCACATACAGTTCATCGGTGGAAACCTCATGGAGGGACGAATAAAAGCCGTCCACGCCCTTAAGCAGGGCCGCCGCCTCACGCATTCCTTCCTCGGCCACGAGGACGATCGAGGAGTCCGGTTCGCTTTGCTTGAGGGCCGCCACGGCCGGAGCCAGCGAAAGGAAATTAGGAAGAACCGAGTCTGCGAGGATCGCGATTGTCTTTTTCATGCGCCAACATCCTTGTGGGCGTCCTGAAATTCACTCTTCAAGTGATTTTCTTCAGGATTAGCTCTTTGAGTTTTTTTGCTCCCTCGTGCTCTGGCTTGAGGGCTAGCAATTTTTCACATTCTTCTAAGGCCTCTTTGTGCATTTCACGATGGTAGAGGATTCCAGCATAACTGTAGAGAATGTTCGCATTCACGGCATTATGCTGGATGTACTTTTGCAAAAGGTCACAAACGGTATCGAAACGCTTTAGTTCATAGGCACATTTCACGAGATGATAGAGGGCAGTCACGTCGTGGATATCGATGCGTAGGGCTTGGGCAAAGGCCTCATGGGCGGCTTCTTTATTTCCCAAGCCGGTATGGGCCAGTCCAATCCCCGTGAGCGCGCTGGCATTGCGGGGCTGGATGCGCACGGATTCTTTAAAATGCAGAAGCGCGGTAGAGAGATCGCCCTTTTTCATCGCCAGCGACCCGATATTCACGTGCAGGTGGTCTGAGCCGGGATTGATCTCATAGGCCTTGCGGTAATGGGCTTCGGCATTGTTGAGCTGGGAGAGGTGCATATAGCAGCTGCCGAGTCCCTTATGGATTTCAAAAAGCTGCACGGAGCTTAGGCGGTTCAGGTTTTGCGCGCGCAGGAAGGTGCCAATAGCGTTGGTGTACTCTTCCTTCTTGATATACAGCTCGGCCAGAGCAAAGAGGCAGCCAAAGGTGGGCTCAAAAATAATGGCTTCACGATAGGCCTTGATCGCCAGGTCCACTTTACCTTCGAGCTCATAGCAACTGCCAAGACCAGAATAGGCCACGCCTAAGGTTTCGCCGTTTTCGACCAAGGCGCGGAAAATGTTCTTTGCCAGTGCGATGTCGCCAGCCGCGAGCAAAATCTTGGCGTTGCGGATCAGCACTCCGGAGTTCAAGCGGCCATTGGATTGGTAGGCCTGCTCGCTCTTGGAGGCATCTGCAGCGTCAAAGGTCTCCGACACCAGAGCGTGTAAAGCTTGCTGGTTCTCGAAGGTCTGGCTAAAATCTATTTCCTTTTCTCGCATCACCTAAACCCGTTTATCGATTTTATCATTATAGTTGAAGGAGCTCTTGTATTTAGCAAGGGCTTTCTTACCTTTTGCCAGGAGCTTCATTTTTTCGGCCCCTAAGGCTTGGAGAGCCTCGATCCCGGTGATGATTTCATGGTCTAGAAGCAAAACGCGCTCAATGATGGAGTCCTTTTCTCGGACGTAGTACTGGACTTTTGTTTGCTCTTCCGTGCTGGGGTTGGTGACGGGGGATGTCTGAAGAAATTCGTCGATCTTGAAGTCCAGGCCCTCAATAATTTTTAGTAAGCTCTCCCGGTTTCCATAAAAAAGCTCGAGCTCTTCCAAGGCTACCTCGGGGGCATGACGAAGGCCCACTAGAAACGCCTCGCTACAAGCCAGGTACTTCCGGTACCAATAGTTCTTATCTTCTAGCATTTTATAGAGAGGGCTCATTTTTTCTCTCCTGTGCCTTTGAGTTTAGCCACGGCCTCTTTCCAACCCTCATAGAGGGTTTCCATGATCTTGATGCAGTGGGTGATTTTTTGCGGGTCGTTCTCGATATTGGCTTTGGTGGTCTGTTCAAAAAGATGCAAGTAAAGGGCCTCGAGTTGTTTAGAAAGCTCACCGCCCACCTCAAAGTTAAGGGAGTTGGAGAGCTCGTTGATGATGTCTTGCGCCTTGCCTAGGGCGATGCCCTTTTCAGCCATCTGCTTGTTCTCCATAGCCGTGCGGCAACGCTTCAGGTGACGAATGCAGCCTTCATACAGCATGAGCAGGATGCGTTCCTTGCTCGCCGTTTCTACCGATGTTTTGTGATATGCCTTCGCTCCGTGCTGATTCATCGCTTATCCCATCCTTAGGTTACGTTTTTTTATCCGCCTCCAAGCGAAGAGAGGAGGCCTCCGCCTCCTCCTACTGCGCCTGCCACAGAGGCCTGCTGAGCTTTCAACTTTGCAATGGTTCCTTCGAGTTTCGAAAATTTGTCTTTGAGGTTGCGCTCGGTAGAGGCGATCTGGCGCTCTTTGTTCTCGATTTGGTTATCAATGTCGCGAATCCGGCGCTTGATTCCATCGAGGCGCGAATGCATGACGCCGTCCTGACGGGTCATGGAGCGCGCCATGACTTCTAGGCGATTGGCAAACCCATCCCCGCCATCATCTAAGCCTACGAAAAACTGTGAGACCGCCCCGAAATTTTCGTTTAGGACTTTTTCTAGTTTGTCGCCGTTTACGTCAAGCAATCCATTGCGGTTGAATTGAACACCGAGATCGGCCATGCGAATCGGCCCGTATTCGGTGGCCAGGGGCGTGATGATCATTTGGCGAACTTTGTATTCCAGCGTCTGGAGCGTGATGTCGCCACCCAAGGTGTTGCGAGTGTTGCTATCCTTGTCGAGCTTGTTCTGGTTTTGGATGAAGCTTAAGACCTCATTGATCTTTTGCGCCATGGCCTCGAGCTTGCCGCGCACGCTTTTGTTATCTTCTTGGATCTTGAGCGTGAATTCTTTTCCGGGAGCGGCGTCCTTTAGGTCGATGGTCACCCCCGGCAGGAGGGTGGAGATCTTATTGCCTTCAAACTCTACTTCGAAGCCATTTACCAGGAGCTTCGAGTTCTGGGCGATGCGCTCTTTGTCGAGATAGAAGTCCTCATCTCCATCTAGGAAATAAAAGTCCGGAAATTCGGCGTCATTTTTTTCGCCTGAGTTTTTATGGCTCACGATAAGGCGCCAGGAATTTTCTTCGCCCGTGCCGTCGTCGACCACCACGGCGGAAAGATCAAGGTCATGCTGGCCATTGATGGTCTTGGCGATGCCGTTGAGGGTGCTCTGGCTGGGGTCGATATAGACCTCGCGCTCCTCACCATTGGGCAGGGTGTAGCTGAAGTAGCCCGCACCGGCTTGGGTTTCATCAGGATCGGGAAAGGCATTGGAGAGCATGGAAGAGCGGCCCGCTAGCTGGAGCACTTCCAATTGGTAGCTGCCGGGCTCAGCCGTGTTTTTGTCCACGGTCACATCCATGAGCGCGGGATTGCCGTTCACCGCCATGAGATCACGGAAGCTCCGATAGTTGCCCAGGCCTTTTACGCTAGCGCTGATATCACTCACACGCGTGGAAAGATCCTGAGCCAACTTGAGTTTGGCTTCTTCATCTTGTTTGCGTGCTTCTAATTTTCGGATTGGTTCGCGTTCCGCCTCAACGAGACGATCAACGAGGTCTCGCGGGAGACCGGAAGCAATAGGACCGAGAGAAATAGCAGGCAACTTTCATCCTCCTTGATAAAAGCAGTACCTTAGAAAATTATACGTAAGTCCGCGAGAGCAGGCAAGGAATGCTATTTCCGGTCGGAGAGCTCAATGATGGCATTCCCCTTAACCGTGAGCAGGTGGGCTTCGCGCGCCACGCCGGCCGGGGTGAAGCGATAGTTGCCTGATATTCCTGTGAAATTTTCTTTCTGCAGGAGGCGCTCGCGGAGCCGGGAGCGCGTGGCGGGTGGCTCATCCCCAAGCACATCGATCAGGATAGAGGCTGCATCATGCGCTTGGACTTCGATGGTGCCCGGAGTGGACTGAAAGTATTTTGTATAGTTTTGCACGAATTCCAGGGTCTTGGGGTTCTGGCTGGTGGCAAAAAAACCATCCACAAAAATCGACTTTTGCAGGTATTTGCCTGCTCTCTGCACAATCTCCGGGGTGTTCCAGGTATTGATCCCCAGGAGGGGCAGATCTTGCACTTCTTCTACCGCAAAAGTGGGCGCGATCTGCCCAAGGGTGGCGGGATCGTCCGGGATAAAGATCGCATCGAAGTCCACCAGGCCTTTGGGATCGTAGGCTTTGAGCAATCGCTGGCGGAGCTTGCCTTTGACCTTGAGCGTGGCTGCATATTTTTCCTGGCGGCGGCGCAAATCCTCGATCTCCAGCTTGCGTGCGCCAAGGTATTCGAGGCCCACGAGTCGTTTTACTTCTTCACGAAAATCGGTGGCCTTGGGTTCGTAGCGCTCGATGCCCACGATGCTGCCACCAGATTTTTCCACTGCGTCCCAAAAAAGATTCACGTACTCATCGCCAAAACTATCGCTAGGAGCAAGGATGGCGAAACGCTGATAGCCTCGTGACTCCATGGCGTAGGAAACAATGCTTTCAATTTGCTGCTCGGGCGTGAGGGCTACGGGAAAAATATAGGATCCTAGGAGGCTAGCTTCCACTCTCTGGCTCAGGCTCAGGAGGGGCACACCGAATTCCTGAGCTTTTGCGGCCACACCAGGAAACTGCTTGCTCAAGAGTGGGCCGAGCACTGCGATCACTTTTTCTTCTTTTACCAATTCTTCAAAACGCTCCTGCGCGGTTTCCACGCTCTCCCCGGAATCACGAATCACGATTCGGTAGTTGGCGAGGCCGGCCCGCTCGGGCATTTCCGCGAAGGCACGAAACGCCATCAGGATTGAATTCAAGCAGAGGTGGCCAAACTTTCCAAACTTCCCCGATAGGGGAAGCAGCACGCCCACCACATTTGGCTTCACATCGGAGAGCTGGCTTAGGTAGGCGAGCATCTCTTCTGCCTTCACCCGCAGGGGATGCGTGGGCTCGGCATCGGATAAGACAGATCTCAAAAGGTCTGCGGCCTCATTGGGATCACCGGCATACATATGTCCGCGAGCGATCAGGAT
>JAKFYM010000206.1 GCA_021730855.1 Bdellovibrionales bacterium | reverse complement strand
GCACCGCGAGCACCACAAAACGAAAGATGCGTTGCCCCCCAGGGGCTTGGGGAAAATAAAGGCTCAGCATCCAGAGACCTACAATAAATAAAGGCACCGCCACAAAGGAGGGGGTGACCGAGGGCGTGAGCGCAAAGGCCGGCCAGGAAAAAACCTGCCTTAAGAAAAAAGACGCTCGCGAGGGGTCGGGCGCTAGCAAGAGTCCCAGAGGTAGCGTGACGACGGCCAAGGCCGCCAATAGGGTGTGCACACCGGCCTTGGTTTGTTTTGTCCAAAAAAGAAAGACTGCGCTTCCGACAAGTGCTCCCAGGCCCAAGCGTGTCTCTAGCCAAAAGGCCAGGCCATAGGCCAGGCCGCTGAGCAACCATCTATGCCGAGTGGCAGCAGACTGGGCTAGCAGCAAGAAGGGCAATGCCACCCAAGCAGGATGAGGCACGTTCCACAGCACAAAACTCCACAGGAAGAGGAGCAAAAATAAGAGCGTGCGCACCAAGCGGCTGAGCTGCCATTGCGCAGCAAGAGCGAGAATCCAAACGGTGGAGAAAACGGAAGCAAAGAGGCAAAGAGCGCGCAGGCCAAACCAACCCGCTCCTAGTTTTAGGAGAAAGGCATTTATGAAAAATAAACCAGGGCTTCCCTGCACAGGAAACTCACGCATCGGGAGCAGGCCAGTCAGAAGAAGCTGTGCGCCATGAAGGGCCGTGCCTTCGTGCACTGCAAAACCCAACCAATGGGTTACCACGGGCAAAAAGTAGAGCCCGTACAGAAAGAGAAGCGCCATTGTGGAGCCAAATACAAAATGAAACCGATTTACCCGGAACCAAACTGGCACCAAAATAGAGCCTCCTTCTTTTTTTCTCTTACTAGCCTAAGAGAAAAATTGGAAAAGCGCTGGGAATTCAAGCGTTCCCTCTTTTTCGTTTGGGATTGCTTGGGCCAAAAGAGAGCACTTTGGCTTTGGCATCCTAAGTGCACTAGGGAAGCAAATAAGTTTTAAGGGGGATGTATGATTCGTGTTTCTTTGATTTCGTTTGCTCTCGTTTTGTCGCATGTGCTTGCTGCCGAGGCGGCATTGCCGGTCCAGGCCAAAGTAGAAACACAGAATTGGATCGCCACCCATATGGGTGATGCCACGATTGAGGGCGTCGATGTGGTCGCTTCCTTCGAAAAAATTCTAAAAGAAATCCAGATGCCAGATATCTTGGCCAGCAAACTCCAAACCCTAGTTCCGATCCAGCCCGTACAAGAAGTCCAAGCACGGATTGTCTTCACCGCTCGGGACAATAACGCTTTGGTGAACACTGTTGCCCTCGAAGAAACCTGGATCCAACACGAAGGCAATCTGATCCAAGCCTTCATCGCTGCCGAACAAGCCGATTTGCAGATTGTGGCGATCCCGCAGGACGATGGCTCTGTACAAGTTTCTTTCCAACGTCCCACTGAGCCTAGCCTGCCCCAGATTTTTCATCTGCAGCCCCTGCTCACCACGGCGTTCTAATTTTCCCTCCCCCCCATGAAAAGGCCTGGAAACCCTTCCAGGCCTTTTCTTTTTCTGCTAGCTTCCCAACCAATGCAGCCCTTCCCTTTGGGAATTCTTGGTGCGGGCCTTGGCTCGCGCCTCCGCTCCCAAGCCAAAACCAAACCTCTTGTGGAAATCGCCGGAGAAACCCTCCTCGCCCGCTTGCAGCGGCAATTCCGCGCCGCCGGCATCACCCAAATCAGCTGTGCCCTCCGGGAAGAGTTGCTTTCCCCGGCCGACAAGGCCGCCCTGCCTGGCGCCATCGACTATATCTTTGTGAACACAGAAAGCTCCCTGCACACCCTCGTGGAGCTTGCTGCAAAAATGCGTCCCCAAATCAATACCCTCTTCAGCATGGCCGACACCGTGATGCGCACCGAGGATGTGGCCGCTTTTGTGCACTTCTGCCAGGGGCTGGAGGCCCATACTTGCGCCCTCCTGGTCACGCCTCATGTCGATGACGAAAGCCCACTTTGGGTCGCCGTAGACGAGCAAGGAAGGGTCACCAGCTTGGGCGCCGAACCGGCAAGATTTGTCACTTCGGGGATGTATTTTCTCAGCCCGGAAGCCCTCCAACTGGGGGCCGAAAAACTGGCCCTCGGAACGCATAAGATGCGAAATTTCCTATCTTTTTTGCTTGCAAGCAAAATCCCGATAAAAACATTTGTAGTAGAGAAGACAATTGATGTAGACCATCCCTCTGACCTTGAAAAAGCTAAGCATTTCCTCACCGACTAAAGGATCCGTCCTTGAAAGCACGAAAGATTCTAGGAATTTACCGCCACCCACGCTTTTCCAATAATGCCGTGGAAGCCGATCGTTTGATCCTCGAAGAGGCCATTGCGGAATGGAAGCGCGTGAGCCCCGAGGCACTCGAAGTGGAAATGTGTGAAGAAGCGGAGCTGGTGAGCACAAAAGGTCGTTTCGATTTGGTGCTCACCATGGCCCAGGCCGAAGAAAGTTTGCAAGCTATCGAGGAGGCCTTCCCTCACACCCTCGTCTGCAATAGCCCACGCGCGATCCGCAACTGCTATCGCAAAAAAATGTCTACCATCCTGAGCGAGAAGAACGTGAACTACGTTCCCTTTCAGCTTCTCCTTACCGATGGCAGCCAAAATCCCGAGCTGGAAGCCGGGGAATCCTATTGGATGAAACGCAGCGATTTCCACGCAATTTGCGACGACGACGTGACCCTAGCCGAAAGCCCCGAAGAGTTGGCTGCCAAGCTGGCCGCTTTTCAGCAACGCAATGTGCGCGAAGTGATCCTGCAAAAGCACATTCACGGCGACATATATAAATTCTATGGAGTAAAAGGGAAGTTTTTCCGGCCCATTCGCGTGCGCAAACTCCTGGATGAATCGGGGACAACCCCAAACTTTGCCACCCTGGAAAAATTCGCGTCCGCCTCGGCCGAAGCCCTTGAGCTCTTGGTCTATGGAGGCGATGCCATCCTTGATTCTCAAGGCAAGTTCCACCTCATCGACGTAAACGACTGGCCATCCTTCCGCATTTGCCGGGACGAAGCGGCCAAGGCCATCGCTCAGCTTTGTGTGGCACAACTGCAGACCGTGGCGAAAGAAACCCCTCGCTCCGCAGCCTTTGCGGCCACCCGAGCCTAAACGCCACTCATGTCTTGGAAGCAAGAATACTGGCAGAGCATCAAGAGCTTCGACACCGAAGAAAAATTAGATCTTTATTTCTATCGTCCTTTTGGCTTCTTGATTGCAAAGGCTGCTTGGGCGCTAGGCGTGAGCCCCACGGCACTCACCTTTGTGGGCTTGGTCTTGGGCCTCTGCTCAGGATTTTTTTTCTACCACAATGAATCCACTCCGTCGCTCCTAGTGGCGGCCGTGCTTTTTGTGGTGGCGGGGGTCTTTGATAGTTCCGACGGCCAGCTGGCGCGCATGGGCGGAAAATCCACCAAGCTCGGCCTGGTGCTGGATGGCCTTTGTGACAATTTGGTTTTTGCCGCGGCCTATATAGGTTCCGCCCTCACGGTCATCCACCTCTGGGATTTCTGGATTTGGCCCATCGCGGTGGTGGCTGGGGTCTGCCATTCTTTTCAGAGCTCGCTCTTGGATTTCTACAACCGCGAGTATCTCTATTTTGGCTACGGTAAGGTGCAAGGAGATTATTGGAATCCCACGCTCGAAGAAGCGCGGCGGGAGCGAGATGCTGCGGAACCAGAGGAAAAAATTTTCTGGCAGCTGCGCTTCTCCTGGCTTTGGCAGCAAAACCAGCTCAGCAGCAGCCGCAAAGCGGAGACTCGGTATCGATGGCGTGAAATCGTGCAGGGAGCACGCAGCCAGGAATTTCAGGAGCTCTACCGCGAGCACAATCGCCTGATCCTGCGTTTTTGGCGGTTAATGGGCGCAAACTTCCACACCCTGATGATCCTGCTTTTTGTTTTCCTGCGCCGCTTTGACCTTTATTTGATCTT
This sequence comes from Bdellovibrionales bacterium, assembly GCA_021730855.1. GTDB lineage: Bacteria > Bdellovibrionota > UBA1018 > CAIPTA01 > CAIPTA01 > JAKFYM01. Next base: position 2,137 of record JAKFYM010000206.1, on the reverse strand, counting down.
GATCGATATGGTGGTCCTCTCGGCCGCTCTTCTGGTGCTGCGAGCACTCCAGGCCTCGCAAGATACCAAATTAGCTTTAGCTCTTCACGCACGGGGCCTCTCTTGATTTGGAAGGTTCTCTTTAGCCTCTTGGGCCTTTTCTCGTTTGGTTTCATTCTCAACAGCTACGGCTGGAGCCACCTCTGGCATGATATTTCCGGCCTAGGATGGTGGGCATGGCCGCTGGCGTTTTCTTTCGTTCCGGTTGGGCTTTGTTATGCCTTGGCGTGGCTCTTGGTCACTCCCGAGCTCCCCCTTTCGGCCCTTGGATTTTTCTTTCGCGCCACCGTGGTGGGCGTGGCCTGGAATAATCTCAGCCCTTTTGTGAAAATCCTCGGAGAGCCCGTAAAGGTGCTTTTGCTCGAGCAAAAAATTCCGCGCAAGGCGGCCCTGAAAAGCGTGGTGATCTACAATCTTGTGCACGTCTTGGGCACCATGGGTGCTTTTTTGGTGGGCTCCACCATCCTACTTTTTGCCTTTCCCGTGGCACCCGCGATTCGTTTTGGTTTCGTGGCGGTGATGGTTGTGTGCGTGCTTTTGATGGCAAGCGCGGCGGTGCTTCCGCACTTTCTCAAGGGGCGTCCTCATAAAAGGAGAAAACGAAACTTCTTCGGCAAGATCGGTTTTTGGCTGCGGTGGGGGTTATCAAAAATCCGTGTGGTCACACGCCAATACCCTTGGCGTTTCTGGAGCGCCGTGGGGTGCGAGGTGGTGGCGCGTTTTGTGGAGGGGGTCACCTTTTTCTTTGCCTTCCGCGCCCTCGGTGAACCAGTGGCTCTATACCTATGCGCCCTCCTCGACGTGGGCCGCGCACTGATCGACAATGTTTTCTTTTTTATTCCCTACCAAGTGGGCAGCCGCGAGGCAGGAATTTTACTTCTCACTCGTCAGGTCATGCACATTGGCCAAGAATCCGTGGTCACGGCCGCCGTGCTCTATCGCCTGGTGGAAATCTTGTGGGCGGGCTTGGGCTATTTGGTCTGGATCAAAATGGGCAATGCCGCCAAATCGTCTAAATAAGCATCCGCCCCACATTCGCGCTTAGCCCCTTTTTCGTGAATCAGGAAAGCCTGCATGCCCAGCGCCTTGGCCGGAGCGATGTCATTCACGGGATTGTCGCCCACATACAAACACTCTGCGGGCGCATGGGCCTGCTTAGCCAACGCCAGCTGAAAAATCTTCCGCTCTGGCTTCGAGGATTGGGCATAAAAAGATTCGGTAACAGAGTGGAAAAGAGGGCGCAGGCCATGCTCCTCGAGGATGAGCTCGAGGTTGCCGGTGAAGTTGGAAATGATGCCCAAGGGATAGGTTCGGCCTAGCTCTTGGAGCACGGTGCGGCTGTGCTCGAGATAGGCAGTCATCTCCTGGGTGATCGCATCGGAGGCAGAGACTGTGGCTTGGGGTTCTAGGCCGAGCGCTCTGGCAATCAGGGCTGCATTGTGGCGATTAAAGGCCCGGAGGTTCATCTTTACGGCCTCGCCCGTTTGCATCATCTGGCGATCGGCCTGGGTGTAGGCTTCCTGAAAATCGGTTTTTCTTTTTTCTTCGAGAAGCTGAAAGCGCTGGAAGGCCCGCCAAAAGAGAGTGCGGCTATGAATGCCCGGGGCATCGATGCAGCCACCGAAATCGAAAAACAGATACTTCATGGATCATGGAATACAGCGTTCTCGACTCATGGGCAAGAGCGGAGGATTTCCTGGGCCTTAGCCACTTTCGCGTCGGCGCAGCCGTTCTGCAGCTTTCCGCCGCTAGATGGATAGACAGCCAAGCGCGCAGCTTCGCAGAAATCTTCGTGAAGGTTGGAGTTGCGCTGAGCATATTCACTCACAGGGCAGCCCGAATGCTGGTGATAGGTCTCGGTGTACTTGGTGTACATCTGCCGGTTGGCGGCCACTATATGGAACATCTCATGCACCACCAAGCCGGTGGAGATACCTTGGTTGTTGTGGCAAGTGGGATTCAGCTCGATCACGCCGCCTCGGCTGTTTTTTCCCGGCAGGCACTGGCCGCGAAACTCGGCTTTGCTCCAAACGAGTTGCGGGTTATTGCGGATCTGCACGCCATCTAGCATCCCTCGATGGCATTGCGGAATATCTGT
>JAKFYM010000063.1 GCA_021730855.1 Bdellovibrionales bacterium | reverse complement strand
GCCTTCGGGCTCGGCCATCACCTGGATGCGGAAGTACTCCACTTGGCTAGGGTCCACATCGGGCATTTTGCCAAAAATCACGCGGCAGGGCGCCCCGGCACGGGTTTCACCCTCGCTATAGCCCCAAGGAATCAGGGCCAGGAGGCCACGGGCGATGGCCTGCGGGCTGGCGGTGGCGGCTTGGGCGGCCTGGGCGAGGAGCAGAAAAGGGAAAATAAATTTCATTGAGGGGGTTCTAACAAAGGGAGGGGGGAGAGTCAATGCATGCGGGCGTGCGGATTTGATTTTTACGATGGCCCAAGAGGTTCCTCGGGCCGCGCCGAAATTACTTCTCCACCCGCACCACCACGGCCGTCACATTGTCGTCTCCGCCATGTGCGTTCGCGCGCTCAATCAAGTTCTCTACGAGGGGCTGTAAATCGTCCCCATCCCACCCGAGCTCGTCAATCACGTGGATCAATTCGGCATCGTCCACCATGCCCGAGAGCCCGTCGGAGCAGGCCAGGTAGAGCTCCCCAGGATGCACTTCTTTTTGGTACACATCCACGAGCACCGAGGATTCAAACCCCACCGAGCGCGTGATCACGTTCCGCGATTTATCGCGCTTGAGTTGATCACGGGTAATCACGCCGGCCTTTAGTTTTTCATTCACCAAGCTGTGGTCTTTGGTCACCTGCCAAAGCTGCCCGCGCTTGGCCATATACACCCGGCTATCGCCCACATGGCCCACATAAATTTTTCCGCCAGCGAAATACATGGTCACCACCGTGGTGCCCATACCGGCGAGCTCGTGGTTTTTTTCTGCGGTGCTGTAGACGGCAGTATTCGCGCGGTGCACGGCGCCCATCACCAGATCGGCGGGATCCATCGAGAGCGAGCCCAATTTATCGCTCAGCATCGACTGCATCACGGTCTCCACCGTCAGGCGCGAAGCGGTCTCACCCCCGGCATGCCCGCCCATGCCATCGGCCACCACAAACAGCTGGCTCTCGGGCTCGATCCTATAGGAGTCCTGGTTTACCTTGCGTTTTCGTCCGATATTCGTGGAGCCCGCGGCCACAATCTTCATCCTAATAGGCTAGCAAAGGACTTGTTTAAGTCTAGGGGAAAGGCCTACCTCCAAACGCGTAAGTCAGCGGCACGCGCCTAAATTTGATCTGAGCGCTCGGCCGTATAAGCCTTTGACTTCACTGGAGCCGCCGCGGATAATTGACTCATAGGGGCCCAGTTCCCCAAGGACCCAAGGAGAGGGAAAATCCATGAGCGGCAATACCAAAGATTTTTTCCAGTTTGTGGCCGGGCTGCAGAGCCCAAAAAATTTCCAGGACTTACACTGGGAAGGAAACTTTTCGCAGTATTTGGAGATGGTCAAAACCCAACCCAATATCGCGCGCAACGCTTTTCAGCGGATGTACGATTTGATTCTTGGTTTCGGCACGAGCCAATTCATCGAGTACAAAAAAGAAGTCACCCACTATAAGTTTTTCGAAGATCCCATCGACAACGGAAAAGACGCAGTTTTCGGCCTCGACGTGCACTTGATGAAGCTCGTGAACTTCCTGCGCTCCGCCGCCTTGGGCTACGGCACTGAGAAGCGCGTCCTGCTCCTGCACGGACCTGTGGGCTCCGCGAAATCCACGATCGCCCGCCTCCTCAAAAAAGGCGTGGAGCGCTATTCCTACACTCCCGAAGGGGCTGTCTATACCTTCAAGTTCGTGGACGATCCTAAACACGGATTGGTTGGCTCCACCGGCGAGATGCGCTCCCCGATGAACGAAGATCCCTTGATGCTCATCCCCGAGAATGCCCGTGCGGCCTTTGAGGACGAGCTCAATAAAACCGCCAAAGCCAACTACAAGATCCGTATCCGCGGCGAGCTCTCGCCCCCGATGCGCTTTATTTTCCGCGAGCTCATGGCGCGCCATAAGGGCGACTGGGCTAAGGTGATGGACCACGTGAAGGTGACGCGTTTCGTGCTCTCCGAGAAAGACAGAATCGGAATCGGCACCTTCCAGCCCAAAGACGAGAAGAACCAAGATTCGACCGAGCTCACGGGCGACATCAACTACCGCAAGATCGCCGAATTCGGTTCCGACTCCGATCCCCGCGCCTTCAATTTCGACGGCGAATTCCAAGTGGCCAATCGCGGCGTGATCGAGTTCGTGGAAGTGCTGAAACTCGACGTGGCCTTCCTCTACGACCTGCTCGGCGCCTCGCAGGAGCATGTGGTGAAACCTAAAAAATTCGCCCAGACTTCGATCGATGAAGTGATCATCGGCCACACCAACGAGCCCGAGTTCCGCAAGCTCCAGAACAACGAGTTCATGGAAGCCTTACGCGACCGTACGGTGAAGATCGACATCCCCTATATCACCAAGCTCCACGAAGAGATCCGCATCTACGAAAAGGACTTTGGCAAGGGCAAGGTACAGGGCGTGTTCATTGCTCCGCATACGATCGAGATGGCCGCGATGTGGGCAATCCTCACCCGCCTGGAAGCTCCCAAAAAGAGCGATCTCTCGCTGATGCAGAAGCTGAAACTCTACAACGGCAAAACACTTTCTGGGTATACCGAAGACAATGTGAAGGAGCTGAGGAAAGAAGCCGTGCGCGAAGGCCTCGACGGCATCTCGCCCCGCTATATCCAAGACAAGATCTCCAACACCCTGGTGAAGTACGGTCACCTCGGCTGCGTGAATCCCTTCATGCTCTTCAACGAGCTCGAAAGCGGCTTGCGCCACCACACCCTGCTCTCGAGCGAAGAGAAGCGCCGGGAGTACAAAGAGCTCCTCGCCGCCGTGAAACAAGAGTACGAAGACATCATCAAGAACGAAGTGCAGCGCGCGATCTCGGCCGACGAATCGGCGATCGGCAACCTCTGCGGCAACTATATCGACAATATCAAGGCCTATACGCAGCGGGAAAAAGTGCGCAATCGTTATACCGGCCAGCTCGAGCAGCCCGATGAGCGCATGATGCGCTCGATCGAGGAGAAGATCGATGTGCCCGAGAGCCGCAAAGATGATTTCCGCCGCGAGATCATGAACTATATCGGTGCCCTCGCCGTAGAAGGCAAGAGCTTCGACTACAAGACCAATGAGCGCCTCCACCGCGCGCTCGAGATGAAGCTGTTCGAGGACCAAAAAGACTCGATCAAGCTCTCGAGCCTGGTCTCCAATGTGGTCGACAAAGGCATGCAGGAAAAAATCGATGTGGTGAAGACGCGCCTCATTCGCGATTTTGGCTACGACGATATCTCGGCCACCGACATCCTCAATTACGTGGCTTCGATCTTCGCGCGCGGAGATACGAAAGACCGGGCGTAAGTTTCCTGGGAGGGAAAATGACTATTGCAGTATGGATGCTGCTTTTGACAAGCACGGACGTGCAGGCCAGTGGTGGACGCTGGCTGCCAAGCGGAGAGCTCTCCCCCTCCGTCGTGCAAAAGATCTACACCTCTCCGCGCGGAGAAGTGCAGTTCACCCAATCGGACCAAACGCATTCGGCCTTCCTGCGAACCAATACCGGCGCCCTGGCCGGTTTGCAGGAAGTGCAGGGAAATCTGGCTTGCCAAGAGTGGTTGCTCTCGAACAAGGAAGAGGCCCTGCTGCCCGGCTGCGATTTTGTGTTCCGCGACGACAATTTAGGCATTTACCTCAGCGTGCGCTCCGAGGAGATGGAAGAGGCCAGCCTCTTCCAGGCCTTGCACGGCACGATGCGGGGAAGGGAGCGGCATGTCGCTCTTTAACATCCAGCGCGATCACGCCCGTTTTCGCAACATCATCAAGGGCAAGATCAAGCAGGACTTGAAAAAATACATCTCCAACGGCGACATGATCGTGCGCAAGGGGAAGGACACCGTCTCCATCCCGATGCCGCAGATCGAGATCCCGCGCTTTAAGTTCGGCAAGGGTGAGGGAGGCGTGGGCCAGGGCGACGGCAAACCCGGCGACGAAGTGGACGCCAACGGCCAACCCCAGCAAGGCAAAGAGGGCGGCGGCCAAGCGGGCGACCAGCCCGGCGAACACTCCCTCGAAGTGGACCTCACCCTCCAAGAGCTGGCCGAAATCCTTGCCGACGAACTCGAGCTCCCGCGCATCGAGCCCAAGGGCAAAGAAATTCTCGAAAAAGACAAAGACCGCTACACCGGCATCGCCCACCAGGGCCCAAATTCCTTACGCAACTTCAAGCGTTCCTTTCAAGAAGCCCTCAAGCGCCAGATCGCTTCGGGCACCTATGATCCCGAGAACCCAATCATCGTTCCCGTCCGCCGCGATTTGCGCTTCCGCTCCTGGAAGACCACGCAGGAGATGGACGCCAATGCCGTGATCATCTATATGATGGACGTCTCCGGCTCGATGGGCGACGAGCAAAAAGAGATCGTGCGCACCGAGAGCTTCTGGCTCGACACCTGGCTGCGCTCCCAGTACAAGGGCCTCGAAACCCGCTACATCATCCACGACACCGTGGCCCGCGAGGTGGACGAAAAAACCTTCTACTCCACGCGCGAGAGCGGGGGCACGCTCATTTCTTCGGCCTATAAAACTTGCATGAAGTTAATCGAGACCGACTACCCGCCCGAGCAGTGGAATATCTATCCCTTCCACTTTTCCGACGGCGACAACTGGAGCGGCGAGGATACCAAGCTCTGTTTCGAGATCCTGCAAAAGCAGCTCTTCCCGAAGATCAATATGTTCTGCTACGGCCAGGTGGAAAGCCGCTACGGTTCGGGGCAATTTTTAAAGGACCTGCAGGAATACTTCAAAGAGGGGCACGACAAGCTCGCGCTCTCCAAAATCGAAAACAAGGAGGGAATCATGAAGTCGATCAAGGATTTCCTCGGGAAAGGGAAATAATGCGTCCCACTCCTTTGCCTCCCGAGCTCAACGCCCTCCACGCCAAAGTAAAAGGCGTGGCCGAGAGTTTTGGCCTCGATTGTTTCGAGGTGATTTTCGAGATGCTCGACTACGACCAGGTGAACCAGGTGGCCGCCGGCGGAGGTTTCCCCAAGCGCTACCCGCACTGGCGCTTCGGCATGCAATACGACCAGCTCTCCAAGGGCTACGAATGGGGCATGCAGAAGATCTACGAGATGGTGATCAATACCGATCCCTGCTACGCCTACCTACTCAACTCCAATCCCTATATCGACCAAAAACTGGTGATGGCCCACGTATTCGGCCACTGCGATTTTTTCAAAAACAATGTGTGGTTCTCGAAGACCAACCGCAAGATGCTCAACCAGATGGCCAACCACGCCTCGCGCGTGCGCCGCTATATGGATAAGTACGGCGAAGATGAGGTGGAGAACTTCATCGACCGCTGCCTCTCGATCGAAGACCTAATTGATCCTTATTTACCCTTCCAGGCCGCGCGCGGCAATCAGCCCGCCGAGGCCGAGGATCCCGACTCCGGCCGTTTCCTAGCCCCACGCTCCTACCTCGACTCCTTCATGAACCCAAAAGAAGAGCTCGAAAAAAAGCGCAAGGAAGTGGAGACCAAGAAAAAAGAGGAGAAGGGCCAGTTCCCCGCCGAGCCGCAGCGGGACGTGCTCCTATTCCTGATCGAGAACGCCGCCCTTGAGGACTGGGAAGCCGACGTGCTCTCGATGATCCGTGAAGAAAGTTATTATTTCGTGCCCCAGCGCATGACCAAGATCATGAACGAAGGCTGGGCCTCTTACTGGCATTCCAAGATGCTCACGGAGAAACTGCTCGAGCCCTCGGAGTTCATCGATTTTGCCGACCGCCACGCGGGCGTGATGGTCACCCAGCCCGGGGGCATGAACCCCTACAAACTCGGCATCGAGCTCTTCCGCCATATCGAGGACCGCTGGAACAAAGGCAAGTTCGGCAAAGAATACGACGAATGCGACGATATGGTGCGGAAGAAGCAGTGGGACAGCCGCCTCGGCCTGGGCCGCAAAAAAATCTTCGAAGTCCGCGCCGCGCACAACGACGTAACCTTCCTCGACGAATTCTTCACCGAGGAGTTCTGCGAAGAACAAAAACTCTATACCTACGCCATGAACCCGCGCACCAAGCGCTTTGAAATCAAGACGCGCGACTGGCGCGAGGTGAAGGAGCAGATGCTCGGCATGCTCACGAACGGCGGCCAGCCCCTGATCC
>JAKFYM010000341.1 GCA_021730855.1 Bdellovibrionales bacterium | reverse complement strand
CTCAATGCATTGTTTTGCAGAGAGGCAGGTGCGCACGATCTTCACCGGCAGCCCATCGATGGCTTCCAAAACCAATTTTTTCAATTCGGGGTCTTGGGTGACCAATAGGAGATTTGTCATGTGGGCTCTTCCTCCTCCTCTTTGCGGTGGACCTGGATGATCACGGTCTCGATCGCCTTTTCGGTGGCGCGATGGACCTTGGCTTTGAAATTGGCGAAGTAAAGTTCGTCTCCTACCGAAGGAATGCGGTTGAACTGCTGCAGGAGAAAGCCCGAAAGGGTCTCGTAATCTCCTTTGGGCACGTGGATCTTTAGGCGCTCGTTGAGGTCGCTGATCGTGGTCGAGACATGCACGAGGAACGAATTGGCCGAGATCTCCATGATGCCGAGATTGTTCTCATCCCATTCGTCAGAGATATCGCCCACGATTTCCTCGACCACGTCCTCCTTGGTCACGATGCCCACGGCTCCGCCGTATTCGTCCACCACGATCGCCATCTCGAGGTGGCGCATCTCCTTGGTGAGGGTCTCGAGTTGCTGCATTTCGGGAACAAAAAGCGCGGGGCGCATATAGCGGCTCACGTCTTCACCCTCGGGGTCCACGCAGCGGAAGACATCGGGGAAATGCAAAATGCCCACGATATTGTCGATGCGCTCCTCAAAGACGGGAAGCCGCGAGTGGCGGAGGGTCTCGAATTTTTCAATTGCCTCCTGCACCGTGGCGGTCTTCTCGATCGCGTCCACGCTCACAAAAGGCAGCATCACTTTTTTCACGTTCTGCTGCGAGAACTCCAGGATCCGGCGGATCATGCGTTTATGACCCATGCGGATTTCGCTTTCTTCATCGGACTCGGAGAGCAGGGCTTGGAGCTCATCGCGCGTTTTGCGGCGGCGGCTTAGGGCGTCTTGCCGGCCCAGGCCCACGAGCTGCGAAAGGCGGCGGGTGTAGAGCGAAAAAAGCAAGAGGATGGGGCGGCAGGCGTTCGAGAAGAAATACAAGGGAATCGAGCACATCACGCTGATGCGCTCGGCGAAGTGGCGGCCGATCACCTTCGGTAGGGCATCGGAAAAAATCAGGAGAAAGGGCGCACAGAGGGTGAGGATCAGGGTCTCCTGGCTTTCGGCCATGCCACTCAGGTAAAGCGTGGCGAGCGTGGTGGCGGCAGCGATGAAAAGGTTGGCACCGAACTGGGTGGTGGCCAGGAGATAGTCGATGTTCTCGAGCTGCTTGAGGGCCAGGGCCGCGCCGCGGTTTCCTTCTTTGCGTTTTTTGTTTAGAAAGATTTTGTCGCTGCTAAGCAGGGCGGTTTCCACGAGCGTGAAAAAGGCCGTGGCGACCATGCAGAGAATCGCGGCGATGAGCAGGGATCCATTCATTGGTGATGATCCTCCCATAACTCACTGAACATCTGGTCGAGGATATCTTCCATCGTGATCACGGCCAAGGCATTGCCCGTTTTGTCTTCGACCACGGCGATATGGCGTTTCATCTGGCGAAAACGCCGGAAAAGAACCTCGGCCTTCATCTCGGGCTCCACCACCAGGGGATCCTTCATGATCGAGCGCAGCTTCATGTCTGGATCGTCGCGATGAAGATGAGTGAGAAGATCCTTGGCGTAGAGAATGCCCACCACTTGGTTGGGGCGATCGCCCAATACAGGAATGCGGGCGTAGAATTTTTTATTCAGCTTTTCAATGACGGATTTCGGGCTATCGGAGTGGCGCACGGTCAGGCAATCGCGCAGGGGAGTGGCGAGCTCGATCACCTTATCGTCGTCGATCTCAAAGACATTCTCGATGATGTCTTGCTCCATGCTGTGGATCACGCCCTTCCTTTTTCCGTCCTCGAGCAAGATACGAATGTCCTCTTCCTTGATCTGGTCTTCCTCCTGCGGATGGCGGCGGCGTAGGGAGCGGGTGAGCAATTCCACGGTGCTTTGGAGCAGGAAACGCACGGGGAAGGAAAAACGATAGAACCACCACAGAGGCGTGATCAAAAAGGGCACGAGGGCCATATTGGATTTGGCCCCGAGGACTTTGGGAGTGATTTCTCCCACCACCATGATCAGGGGCAAGACCGTGAGCAAATTGACGACGGTCACCACAAAGGGGGAAAGCTGGAAGTCTTCGTAGAACGAGGCCAGGAGATTGGAGATGAGCACATTGGCGAGCTCATTGCCGAGGAGCACGGTGGCCACAAAGGCCGAAGGGCGATCGAGCAAGTGACGGATGCGCCCGAACTTTACTGGATGCTTCTGCTTTAGCTGGCGCAGCTGGAAACGCGAGAGGCTAAAGAGCGAAGTCTCCGAGGCGGAAAAAAAAGCAGAAATCAGGATCAGCACTAAGGCTGGTAGTAGAGGGAAATTGTCCGGAAGCACAGCTCACTATAGCATTCGAAGGCCCCTATTAGCTACGGGGCCTTCTCTGACGATAATTAGGCGGCGCCGCGCTCAGAAATGCGGTCTCGCGAACGTCCGCCCGAGCTTTTCTTCTCTTTTTTGCCGGGAACCTTTTCCAGAGCAAACTGGAGCACTTCGTCGATATGTTTCACCGGCAAGAACTCTAGTTTATCGCGGTATTCTTCCGCGATGTCTTCGAGGTCTTTTAGGTTTTTGTAGGGAATGATGATCTTGGTGATGCCCTGGCGCATTGCAGCTAGAGCCTTCTCCTTCAATCCCCCGATCGGCAGCACCTTACCTGTCAGCGTGAGCTCTCCGGTCATCGCTACATCGCGACGGATCGGAATTCCCGTGAGCCGCGAGATGATGGCGGTGGCCATGGCGATCCCTGCTGAGGGACCATCTTTCGGGATGGCTCCAGCGGGGATGTGCACATGTAGGTCCTGCTCATTGTAGAACTTCTCGTCCAGTCCATAGCGATCGGCGTTTCCGCGGATATAGCCCATGGCCGTGGTGGCGCTCTCTTTCATCACATCGCCCATTTGGCCAGTGAGGATGACGGCGCCTTTGCCTTTGGAACAAGAGGTTTCGATGAAGAGGATCTCGCCCCCAGCTTGCGTCCAGGCGAGGCCGGTGGAAATTCCCACCTCGTCCCGATCTTGCTGGTCTTCGCGGGTGTAGACAGGAGCGCCAAGAAATTTTCCGACCACTTCGGCAGTGACGCGGATTTTTTCTTTCTCGCCCTCAGCCACTTTACGGGCCACCTTGCGGCAGAGAGTTCCGATCAAGCGCTCGAGGTTCCGTAGTCCGGCTTCGCGAGTGTAGTTCTCGATCGTATACTTCAAGGCTTCTTCCAGCACTTCGATTTGTTTGTCGTTGATGCCGTTTTCCTTGATCTGCTTCGGTAGCAGATACTGTTTCGAAATCTTGAGTTTTTCATCCTCGGTATAACCAGAGAGCTGGATGATCTCCATACGGTCGCGGAGCGCGGCCGGAATGGTGTCGAGCACGTTGGCGGTGGCGAGGAACATCACATTGGACAAGTCAAAGGGCAGATTCAAGTAGTGGTCGCGGAACGTATTGTTCTGCTCCGGATCCAGCACCTCGAGCAGAGCCGAAGAAGGATCGCCACGGAAATCATTCCCAAGCTTATCGATCTCGTCGAGCATGAAGATCGGGTTCTTGCTCTTCACCTGCTTCAGGCCTTGGATGATCTTGCCAGGCATCGCGCCCACATAGGTGCGGCGGTGGCCACGGATCTCAGCTTCGTCTTTCACGCCGCCCAAGGAGATTCTCAAGAACTCACGTCCAAGCGCGCGCGCGATCGAGCGGCCCAGCGAGGTTTTTCCCACTCCGGGAGGGCCTGCGAAACAAAGGATAGGGCCCTTCATCGAATGATTCAGTTTGCGTACGGCGAGGTACTCCAAACAACGCTCTTTGATCTTTTGCAGGTCGAAGTGATCTTCATCGAGGATCTTCTTTGCATGCTTGAGGTCGAGGTTGTCTTCGGTAAATTTGTTCCAGGGAAGCTCCACCACCACTTCCAAATAGGAGCGGAGGATCGAGGCTTCAGAAGAATCCGGGTGCATGCGCTCGAGACGCGAGAGCTGCTTGATCACTTCCTGCTCAGATTCTTCGGGAATCTTCGCATCGATGACCTTTTGGCGAAGCTCTTGCGCTTCTTCTTGTTTATTGTCCCCATCGCCGAGCTCGTTCTTGATCGCGCGGATCTGCTCACGGAGGAAGTATTCTTTCTGAGATTTCGTCATCTCGTCTTTTGCTTGCGAGCGGATCTTGGCTTGCATCGCCAGCACTTCGAGCTCACGAATCAAGATCTCGTTCACGGCTTTGATGCGCACGAGAGGATTGAAGGTTTCTAGCAGGGATTGGGCTTCCGACATCTTGAGGCCAAGGTTCGAGGCCACGAGGTCGGAGAGGCGTCCCGGATCGTTCACGTCGTCGAGCACCATCAGGATGTCGGGCGAGAGGACTTTTCCGAGCGAGATCACCTTTTCTAGATTTTCGCGTACGTTGCGCATCAAGGCTTCGGCCTCAACGGTGTCGGCGGCATCTAGAACCACTTCATCGATCTTTTCGATCGTGGAGCGATAGAAGGGCTCGGTTTGGGTAAATTCTTTGATTCGTGCTTTGGTCAAGCCCTGGGCCAAGATCTTGATGCGGCCATCGGGAAGCTTGCGCATACGCATGATCATCGCGATCGTGCCCACGGGATAGATTCCATCGGGCTGGGGAAATTCGTCCGCCGTGTTTTTCTGCGAGGAGAGGAAGATCAGGCGGTCATTGCGCGCCAGAGCCTCTTCCACCGCTTTGATCGAGCTGTCTCGACCCACAAAGAGCGGAAGGATCATAAAAGGAAAAATCACAATGTCGCGGACGGGAAGCATCGGCAGGCTTTCGGGGATCTGAATCTGTTCGCCTTCGTAGTTGGTCACCATATTTTCTCCACGTTTCAGGAATTCGTCACTAAACTTCAGCTGTCGCTTACGCTATATAGAACTTCTTCTTCTTCTCTTCTTCTTCTTGGTGCGAAATACACAGGCGAGCCGTTGGGAATATTTCCAGACGTCTCGGACCGATCTCTTCGTCGCACTCTTCACAGAGACCATAGGTGCCGTCTTCCATTCTTTGGAGAGCTTCATCGATATCCGCCATCGTGCGGTGTTCCTTCTCGCGAAGGGTGAACACCACACTTTGGGACAGTTCCGCGCTCGTAAGGTCCGCTTCGTCAGCGAGATCTTCCGTAGAGATAGCGAACTCATTCTTGCGCGAAGAGGCGGCGGTGTTGAGTAACCGCTCCCTTTCGGCAAGGAGCTTCTTTTTCAGCTTCGTCAGGTCTTTCGCTTCCATTTTTTCTCCTACAAGCTTGGCTGCTTAGATTGCTCTTCGGAGCAGAAGCAGCGAGGCTTGAGGAGAAATTACTGGAGTAGGATCACGGGCTTATCTCAGAAAATTTACCTGTTATTGCCACCCGAGCAGCGCTCTCGGGAACAAGCTCCCTGGCACAGGGTTTCGTGTTGCAGGATCTGCGGGACCATGGCATTTAGCAGGGTGAGATGCGCCTCGTGCCGCACGCCTAAGGCATCAATTTCATGCTGCATTTGGCTTTGGGCGTGCAGCATCTCGGCGAGCCTAGAATCGAGATAGTCGGATTTCTCGGCGAACCTTATGCGCCTTTCGGTCGGATAATTTTCCTGCCAAGAGCGCTGACGTGTTTCCAGGTGGAAATAGTCTTCCAACGAAACTCGTTCGGAGAAGAGCGCCATCGGCGTGGACTTTCCTTCATTCGCAAGGAACTCCAGCTCGCGCAGGACGAGGTTTTTCTCCTTTTCGAGGTTGATGACCGCAGATCCACTATTGGCAATGGTCTCGCGCAATGATTGGATCTGGGTTGTGATGGCTTCGGCTCCGGCTTGAACGGTGTCGTAGGAGGAGACGGCTTCACAGTAAGGCCCGAGCGGGCCGGAAAGATCTGCAGCGAAGGTGAAAGAGCTAAGAAGTAGAAAAAGCATTTGGATTCTCCTAAGGATGAAGGTGGGACTCAAGGGCCAGGGCTAGTGGAAAACTGCGACGGAAGTACAGCCAATCTGGATCTTTCGCTTGTGGCAGAAAGGGGGCCGCATCGGAAAGGTTGAGCGCTCCCTCGGCTAGAACCGCGGCAAAGAGGCGCCAGCAGCGCAAACGTGCTTCACCGCCCACCGAGGAATGACAAAAATTCTCGAGACTGGATC
>JAKFYM010000362.1 GCA_021730855.1 Bdellovibrionales bacterium | reverse complement strand
GTTCGACGGCTTTTTTAACGCCTTCGACCAGCTGACCGAGCAAGAAGCTTTTTCAAAATACGAGCAGCACTCCAATGAAGCAAATATTATTTATTTAAATGGCTTGCGTGGGGATGAAGAATACACAATGGGCGTGATCTCCCATGAGATGCAACACCTCCTAGCGCATCACGTCACCCCCGATATTTCGCAAGAGAGCTGGCTCTCCGAAACCCTGGCCGAGGGCGCAATGCTGCTCACCGGGCATTTTACGGACCAGCCCCATGTGAATCGCTTTGCCAAAAGCCCTGACCGCATTCCGCTCGTCACCAATTCCTATGTGCAATACGGGCCACAGCTGCTCTTCGCGGCCTACCTGCTCGATTTTGCCCCTCAGGGACGGGAAAGCCTAGGCCTCCTCACCCGCATGGCCTTGCCAGGGCGAGAGGCTGTAGAGAGCCTTTTCCGCGCGAACGCCACCGAGCAAAAAGGCGGGGTTGCCTTCGACCTCATTTTTAGCAATTTCGTCTCCTATGTCTTTCAGCATTCGAGCACGGGCAGTCCGGTGCCAGAGTATCTGAATGGGGAATATGGGATCCTAGTGCCCGAAATTGCTTCCTATGGAAAATTGGGCGCCTTTCCGGCCTCGCTCGAAGGAAAGCTCTATCCCTATTCTTTTCTCGCGATTGATTTAACCGACGAACTTCCTTCCACCGCGGTGGTGCGTGTGGAAAGGATTCCCAGCCCCACCGCTGCCACCGAGCCTAGCTGCTCCCAAAAGGCTTCGGTGCTCTGGAAGCCGATCTCGCCCACGCGGATCGCGCTCTATGCCGTTGGTTGCCGTCCTGGCGAGAAATTGGATGAGGTGCATTTCCGCCTCAGCGTGCAAAACAGGCCTTCCATTTCGCTACTGTCTCCAGCTACACTTGCTCGTTAATGGAAACTGGCAAGCCGCCCATTCGTCTCTTGGGTGTTCGGCAAAATAATTTAAAAAACATCAGCATCGACCTCCCTCTGGGCCGCCTCACGGTGATCACGGGAGTGTCCGGTTCGGGCAAAAGCTCGCTCGCCTTCGACACCCTCTACGCCGAGGGCTCACGCCGCTATATGGAGAGCCTCTCCACCTATGCACGGCAGTTCTTGGAAAAGCTTCCCCGCCCAGACGTGGAAGCCATTCACAATGTGCCGCCAGCGATCGCGCTGGAGCAGCGCAACTCGATCGTGAACAATCGCGCCACCTTGGCCACGATGACCGAGATCTACGACTACCTTCGCCTGCTGTTCGCCGGAGCCGGGCAGCAGTCGTGCAAGGCCTGCGGTCATGCCGAAGTAAAATACCATGATGCCGATTCCATCACCGTACGCTTGCTAGCTCAGCCCGAGGGCACTCGGCTTTACCTTTTGGCCAAGCTTCCGCCCCTGAAGGTGGAGGAAACAAAAAAATCCAAGGCCAAGAAAAAAGAGAGCACCTTCCTCGGCCAAGAACTTTTCCAGCGCGGCTACCAACGGCTGCTGATCAATGGCGAAGTCATCGACCTTGCCACCGCCGAAGGCCAGATTTTTCTCCCCCAGGAGGAAGAAGCCTTTGTGCTCGTAGATCGCGTGGCGATCAATGAATCCCTGCGCGAGGATCGCTCGCGCCTCACCGATTCCATAGAACAAGGCTTGCTGGTGGGCGAAGGAAAAATCGAAGCCCGCTCTCCCGATGGCAAGCTACGCATCCAGGCCACGCACGGGATGTCCTGCTCGCATTGCGGAGAACCGCATAGCGCCCCCAATGCCGCGCTTTTTTCCAGCAACTCGCCCCTGGGAGCCTGCGCCGTTTGCAGCGGCTTTGGCGAGGTGCTCGAGCTCGACGAAGAACTCATCGTGCCCGACCCCGCAAAATCCCTACGTGATGGGGCCGTGGATCCACTTTCCAAACCCTCCTACCAGGATTGGGAAAAGGAAATGCTCAAGGCGATGCAGAAAAAGGGAGTGTCCCCTTTCACGCGCTACAAAGAATTAAAGGCCGAAGAACGTCGCTTCCTCTGGGAGGGCGACGGAGATTTCCCGGGCATAAATGGTTATTTTGAGCAACTCAAGCCCTGGAAATACAAACTCCACGTACGCGTCTTCATCCGCCGTTACCAGTCCCTACGCACCTGCTCGAGTTGCCAAGGCTCCCGTCTGGCCGAGGCCCCGCGCCGCTTTCAAGTGGCAGGCAAGAATATCGCGGAAGTGCTCGACCTCACGATCGATTCTGGTCTGGCCTGGTTCAAAGAGCTAAAACTCCCGGCCCAGGATCGCAAAAAGGTCAAAGAAGTTTTGCGCCAGGTGCAAGAGCGTTTGGAATTTTTGCATTTGGTCGGCGTGGGCTACCTCAAGCTCAATCGCAAAGGAAACACCCTCTCCGGGGGCGAGTACCAGCGGATCTCCTTAGCCTCCCAACTGGGCTCAAAACTTTCTAACACGCTCTATGTGCTCGACGAGCCTTCGATCGGCCTCCACCCTTCCGACACCGACAAACTCATCCAGGTGATCTATGCCCTGCGCGACCACGGGAACACCCTCGTGGTGGTCGAGCACGACACCAGCGTGATCCGTTCGGCAGACTTTCTGGTAGAGGTGGGCCCACTCGCAGGGTCGGATGGGGGCGAGATCGTGGCCTCGGGCCCCAAGGCCGAATTCCTGCGCAAGCGCATCTCGCTCACGGCCCGCTACCTCAGCGGCGAATTGGTGCTCAGCCCACCCAAATCTAGACGCAAAGGCAATGGGCAGGCGATCACGCTCAAGGGTTGCCGCGAGAACAATCTCGAGAACGTAGACCTTACGCTCCCGCTGGGCGTGCTAGTGGCGGTGACCGGGGTTTCTGGCTCGGGCAAAAGCACCCTGATTCGCGATACCCTCTATCCCGTGCTCGCGCGCTTGGTTTTGCATGAGCCCATCCCCTCCCATGAAGTGGGAAAATATGAATCCTTGGACGGTTGGGACAAGATCGCGAACCTCTTGCTCCTCGACCAAGCCCCGATCGGTCGCTCCAGCCGCTCGAACACGGCCACCTATCTAAAGATGTACGACGAAATCCGCCGCTTGATGGCCTCGCAGGCCACGGCCGCGCGCCGCCACCTCACGCCCACGGATTTTTCCTTCAACGTGGATGGGGGCCGCTGCCCCGCCTGCAAGGGCGATGGTTTCGTGGAAGTGGACATGCATTTCATGGCCGAGGTGCGCCTGCTCTGCGATGATTGCCAAGGCAAACGCTTTAAGAAACACGTGCTTGAAGTGCAGTATCGCGGGAAAAATATCGACGATATCCTGCATACTACGGTGAAAAATGCCAAAGAGCTTTTTGCGGAAAGTCCTTCGATCGTGGAGAAATGCCGACTCCTAGAAGAAGTGGGCCTCGGCTATCTGCAGCTAGGCCAATCGGTCTCGTCCCTTTCCGGGGGCGAATGCCAGCGGCTCAAAATTGCGTCCACCCTCGACGAGCAAAAGGCAACGGGCAAGGCCGCCCCCACCCTCTATATTTTCGACGAGCCCACCACCGGCCTGCACCTGCATGACGTGAAAAAGCTGATGGATGTTTTCCACAATTTGGTGGAACGCGGGCATACCGTGCTTTTCATCGAGCACAATATGGATCTCGTGGCTCAGGCCGATTGGGTGATTGACATGGGACCAGGCGGAGGGGCCCTGGGCGGCCGTATCGTGGCCGAAGGCACGCCCGAGCAGGTGGCCAAAAGCAAAGAATCAATCACCGCGCGCTACCTAGCGCCTTTGCTCAAAACGTAGCGCTCTTAGAACAACTCACGCGATAGAGCGGCACTTCGCGGTCGATTTGTTTGTTGAATTCCGAATTGAAATAGAAGGCGCGCCCGTCGGTGGCGTAAGCGATCGCCTCCTGCTGCGATGCATAGTCCTCGAGAAGAATGCGGCGATAGTCGGTGCCCGCCACCCAGCCCTGGGATTTGACTGGCTTGGCCAGCAAATCAAAACGGATTTCATAGGCCGCAACATAGGTGAGCAGGAGCAAGCGCTGCCCGTCGGGACTAATGTCCATTGAAGTCAGGATGTCCATGGGATGGCTGCTGCCTAGATCGGCCATGCGGATCGCGCCCAGGAACTCCCACTCCAGTGGCCGCTCCGGCGCAGAGCCTGCAATGGCCGCTTGAGAAACGCGGTAGAACTTCATTTCATCAGAAGTAAAGAGCCCCGCCTTTTGTTTGCTGGCCACGTAAACATCCCCTGTTTGGGGGTGCACTGCTAAGGCTTCCGCATTCTGCGGACCATCCGGATAACGCAGGACCACCCGCTTCCACAGCTCGGTGACTGGCCCAAAGTGCTCGCGTTCCTTCACCAACCAGAGCTCCACCTGGGGGCGCTGTTCTAAATTGTCGCCGATATCGCCAAAATAAAGGCAGGTCCCACCCTCACAGGGCCCAAGGGACATGTCTTCCAAATCCCTGGCGCGCACATTCCTGAGTTCTACTTTTTGCGAGCGCTGGCCCGCGAGATCTGTGAAATAAAAATAGGCGCCCCGGCCGGAATCATTGTGGTGATAGAGACGCGCAAACTGCTGGGAGACGGCCATCCCGCTTGCTTCCTGAATCAGCTCCTTGTCCAGCGCCCCCACCTTCTCAGGCAAGGCCCATTCCGCACAAATTTCGGCCTGGGCCCAGACAGGGAAGATCGCCAAGAACAAAAAAACTCTTCTTATTGGCAACGCCCAAACCCCCAACCAATTTGCGTCAACTTTCCGAGCACGGCGCCACCAGCCCCAAGGATTTCATGGATCGACATTCCACTACCGTCTTGTTGGTTCGCTTCCACATTGATCACGCCCACCCGCACGCTGGTCACGGTAGACCAGTCCAGCTCCGGTAGAAGAACAGTGGCCATTTCCCGCGAGGTCTCGGCCTCTGCGGCTGGCAGGGTGACAAGGTCTACGTCCTTTTCTAGCGAATCGCCCTGAGGGGCGTGAATCCGTCCGATCCAGCCCCGCTTGCCTTCGGAAGAAACCACGATTTCGGCCGAAGCCCCCGTGTCTTCCCATTTCATATTTCCGTTTTCGTCAAAATCCACGATTTGGATGGCGCTACAGGTCATGACAGGAGTGGCCGCAAAGGCCGGAAAAGAAAAAGCGAGAGCAAAAGCAAGCACTAAGAATTGCATCGGGAACCTCCATTGAAAAAGAGCCCTACTCTTCTCCCAGGGAGCAGAAAAAGGCAAGCCGGCGAATGGCCCCTGGCGCAGAGCGGCGATACATTCCGAAAAAAATAAACTAAAAATATTTATAATACCTAAAATGGTTTCGGCCTGCCCGCCCAGAAAAAAAGGGCGGGCCACAGAGCTCCCTAGGCCCGTCTGTGCAGCCAAAGCTGGCACTACCCTATAATCTTTACCCACCCCAGCGGGGCGCTCAAACCCCTTAAAACCACTAAAGAAAAATTCTTTACTCTTAATTGACAGCCCCTCCCCCAGCCGTTACGATTTACTTTGTGGAGGGGGCTTTCATGGAGGAAGCGTCATTTGATCATGGATCCGATCGCCTCCCTTTTTTTCTCGCGATCGTATCCATCTTCCTAATCAGTTTTTCACTCGAGGCCACCACCTTTGGTCCCTTTCGCCTTGCGGAGCAAGTCCAGCAGGCGCGCTACGTGATCCACGGCCGCGTGCTAGGGGCCTCCTGGGTGAGCATGGAGCCACGCTTGCAGCGGCCCTTTACCTACTGGAAAATTCAGGTCCTGAGCCAACCCAAGGGAAAAAATATTGGGGGCGAGGTGATCCTGCGTCAGCCAGGGGGCGAGCTTGGCAATATTGGCTATGGTGTGGCCGGCACCGCCACGTTTCAGAATGAAGAAGAGATCATTGTCACCGCGCGCGACACCGATGATGGCGACGTCAAAGAGGTAGTGGGCCTTGCGAGCGGAAAATACACTGTCCTGCCCGGGCCGCCCAAAGAGATCCGCAACGCTATTGGGGGAATCCTAAGGCAGGCCGATGGGCGCGCATTTAGCCTAGAAGAATTTACCGCTTTCGTGCAGAGGGTGGAGGCCGGCCGGGCCACCGAAAACGACAAAAACGTGATGGTGAACGCCCAGACCCAACACGACCACGAGACCAAGCTGGATCCCGCCACAGCCACGGCCGTGCGCGCCGATCTGAACAAGGCCGCCAGTCCAGTGC
>JAKFYM010000309.1 GCA_021730855.1 Bdellovibrionales bacterium | reverse complement strand
ACCATGTTTGCCGCGATCCTAAGCAGTCTACTTGCGTTGGGATTCCTTATTGGCCTGCAGGAAATTCGTCCGCAGGTTTCGCTCACCGAAAAAGTCACCTTTGCCTTCAATGAACAAAAGCCCACGCTCTCCGCAGATAGCTTACGACTCTTGAGTTTCGGTTATCCGCGGATGTTGAGCAGCCTCCTGTGGCTGCGTTTTCTACAGCACACTCCCATCGAAAAAGTGCCTCCGGGCGAGCTGAGCTGGATCTATTTCGACCTCGATACCATCAGCACCATCGATCCGGATTTTTTGCCTGTCTTTGAAACGGCCGCGATTTATCTCTCGGTGATCACCGAGGACAAAAAGGGCGGAGAACTCCTTCTGCGCAAAGGAGTGCGGCTGCATCCCGATCGCTGGCGGATTCATTCTTTTCTGGCCTATCACCTACAGTTCGAGCTCGGGGATAGCGAGGGTGCGGCTGAGCACTATCTCGCGGCTTCGCGCCTGCCAGAAGCGCCCACGCTGATGGGCATCCTGGGTTCGAGGCATATTGCCAAAAAGAGTTCGATAGAAGCCAGCATCGCCTTTCTAGAGAAACTACAGGCGGAGAATCCTGATCCGCAAGCAAAGCTCCGGTTTCAAAAGAAAATTGACGAATGGAAGAGCAAGAAAGGAAAAAATGAGCGAAGCCGTGATTGAGTTCTCTCTTCTGACTAAGGTCTATAGCTTTGGCTTTTGGGGCCGCAAGCAGCGTGCGCTGGATGGGCTCAGCTTGCGCGTGGAGCGCGGGGCGATCTACGGATTTCTCGGGGCCAATGGCGCGGGAAAAACCACCGGAATCAAGATCTTGATGGGGCTGCAATTTCCCACCACGGGCAGCGTAAAAATCTTTGGCCTATCCCCCGAGGACCCACGGGCAAAGGCACGCATTGGCTATATGCCCGAGCGGCCCTATTTCCATGATTCGATGGTGGCCGCGGATTTCCTGCACTTTCATCGCAGCCTCTTTGGTTCCTACCTAGGGAAAAAGCTCCCCTCCAATGAAGAGCTTCTAGAGCTAGTGGGCTTGGCGCAAGTGGCCGATAAGCCACTCAAAGGATTTTCCAAGGGCATGCTGCAAAGGATAGGGATCGCCCAGGCCCTGGTGAACGATCCCGAGCTCGTGGTGCTCGATGAGCCCATGAGCGGCCTCGACCCCGTGGGGCGCAAAGAAATGCGCGACTTGATCTTGCGGCTTGGGCAAAGGGGCAAAACCGTTTTTTTCAGCTCCCACATCCTCTCCGACGTGGAAAGCATCTGCCACCGCATCGCTTTCCTGGAAAAGGGCGTGCTAAAGTTTGAGGGGGATATTGCGGAGATCCGAAAAAGTGGCAGCCATAGGCAAGAAATTTTGTTTACTGGCCTGCGCCAAGAGCAGGTGGCTGGAGATCCCAGCCTTTCCGCTGCCATTCGCACGGGCGATGCCTATCTCCTACACACGAGTCAGGTGAGCCACGCCAAGGCCGCCATTGAGACCGTTTGGAAACTAGGTGGCACCCTGCTCGCCTACCATCCGGAGCAGCGTTCCCTGGAGGATTTTCTTTTCGGCAAGGAGAAGGCATGAAAATTCTGGTCATTGCCTGGCAGGCGGTTCGTGGGTATGTGCGAGACAGGGTGTTGCATTCCGTGCTGCTCTTCTCGGTGCTCTTTGTGCTTTTTTCCTTTTTCTTGTCTAGCCTCACCATTGTGGAGTCGCGCAAGATCCTGCTCGATTTTGGCCTCTCCGCCATTTCGCTCATGGGCGTGGTGCTCGCGCTCTTTCTGGGCGTGACCGTGATTGGAACGGAGATGGAAAAACGCACCATCTATACGGTGCTCTCTAAACCCGTGCGCCGCTCCGAATACGTGCTTGGAAAATACCTCGGGGCGGCCCTCATCTCCGGGCTCGTGCATTTGTTAAACCTAGCCACTCTTTTGCTAGTCCTGCTTTATTTGGGAGAAGGATTTCCTCCTGGATTGGCAGCAGCTGTTTTCTTGATGATCCTCGAGAGTCTGATTGTTCTGGCGGTGGCCCTGTTTTGGTCGTTGGTCACCTCCTCGCTCTTTTTGGCGGCCTCCCTCACTCTGGCGCTTTTTCTGATTGGCAGAAGCAGCTTGAGCCTGCGCGTGATTTCGGAGAAGACGGAGCAGCCGGTGCTGAAGGCCATATTGCGGTTTTTCTATGATCTTTTTCCCGCCTTGGATCGTTTCAATATTCGGGAACTGGTGGCCTATGGGAAGCCCTATCCAGAAGGCATGGTGGCCACGAGCTCTCTCTACTTTCTTGCTTATGTGATTTTGGTTTTGTCCATTTCTATACTCGTGATTCGGCGCAAGGATTTTTCCTAGAAGTGGTTTCATAAATAGGACGTGGCGAAGCTGAGAGGAAAATCACGAATCCGAGGGCGCCCAAAAGGCGCGGAGGTGTAGCAGAGCTACATCGAGCACCTTTTGGGCGATGGCCGTAGAATTGAGAAAGCGGGGAGCTGGTTTAGTTGCTCATTTTCTGAAGTTCATCGTAGCCCGGTAGCGACGACAAATCCGGTACCACCACGATTTCCACGCGGCGGTTCGCGGCGCGATTCTCGGGGCTGTCGTTGGCGTTGACGGGCTGGATATCGGCATAACTAGCGGCGCTCACGCGATTGGCCGGCATGCCGTTGTCGATCATGGTTTTCACCACGGAGATGGCGCGGGCCGAGGCAAGTTCCCAGTTCGAGGGGAAACTCGCAGTCTTGATCGGCACATTGTCGGTATGTCCTTCAACCTGAAACTTGCGCTCAGGGATGGAGGCGAGTTGGGCGCTCACTTCGCGGATGGCTTGTTGGCCTTCTTTGGAGAGCAGGGAGGATCCGGCGGGGAAGAGCACATCAGAACCGAGGCTCACCACCATTTTGCCGTCGATGATTTTCACCGAAAGGGTGCCGGCATCAGTGAGGCGCTTGAAGCGTTTGGTGAGGTCGGAGAATTCCTGCAGGCGTTTGCGCTGCTCGGCCTGGCGGGCGCGCATCTCGTCCATCGCTTTTCGCATATCATCTAGCGAGGATTTGAGCTGGCCACGATCTTTGGTGGTGGAGAGCAATTGCGCTTCGAGGGCCTCGATGCTTTTTTGATTTTCTTCATTGGCTTGGCGCTCGGCATCGAGAGCCGCCACGGTTTTTTTGTGGGTGCCGCTCGAGACGCAAGCAAAAAGGTGGGCCGAGGCCAGGAGCACAGCAAATAATGGCAGCGTTTTCATACTCATCTCCAAGGTTTTTCAGAAAGTGTACGGAGAGAGTGGCGGATGGTCAAGGCTGATACGTCAAGCGATACACAGCATCCGCCTTATCATCCGAAATAAGAATGCTGCCGTCCGGCAACTCCTGCACGTCCACAGGGCGTCCCCAGGCGGTGCTGCCTTGGAGGAAGCCCGTGAGAAAGGGTTCGAGTTTTTTTGCCTGGCCCGCGGCGAACTCCACTCGCGACACTAGGTAGCCGATCGGCGTGGAGCGATTCCACGAGCCATGTTCGGCCACGAGCGCATGACCGCGCAAGAGGGGGGCCGTTTGGTGACGCAGGAAGCGCATGCCCAAGGGAGCGGAATGGGCCGCGAAATTCAGCACGGGCGGAGCAAAGGCAGAGCACTCATGGCCCTCGCCGAAGTCTTTGTCGAGGACGCTGCCGTGGCAATGCGGAAACCCATAGTGGGCGCCCATTTTGGTGACGGTGTTGAGTTCGCAGGGAGGGATGTTGTCGCCCAGCCAATCACGGCCGTTTTCGGTGAACCAAAGATTTTTTGTTTGTGGGTGCCAGTCAAAGCCCACCGTATTGCGCACGCCCTTGGCCACGAGCTCGCGTTTTTTCCCATCCGGGGAGACGCGATGAATGGCCGCAAAAAGATCCGGCTCGCGCAGGCAGTTGTTGCAGGGGGCGCCCACGGGCACATAAAGCCAGCCGTCGGGGCCAAAGGCGATGAACTTCCAGCCGTGGTGGGTTTCTCCGGGAAAGCTCGGGCCCCAGGGCTCCCCTTTGGGGGGATTCTCTAGTTTTCCATCGATCGCCGGGAAACGCAGGATGCGGCTGATCTCGGCCACGTAGAGATCGCCATTTTTGTAGGCCACGCCATTGGGCTCATTGAGATCGGAGGCAATTTTTTTCACTCCGTCGCTGCGGCCGTCGTTGTTTTTGTCGGGCAGGAGGGCATAGACATCGCCCTGCCCGCGGCTGCCCACAAAGACCACGCCCTCTTTCCCGAGAGTGAGGGAGCGTGCGCCCGCCACAGGATAGGCATAGACGTTTATTTTAAAGCCGGGCGGGACTTTGAGTTTTTCGATGGGAGGTTCGGCGGCTAGGAGGGGGAGAGCAAAAAACAGAGTGATGATATTCCACATGGCGATTGTCTATCACAAAAAAAGGCCCGTCCTCCTTGGCAGTTTGCCTCGTTGTTCTGCGTTATGATGCGTCATGCCGCATGCCTAGAGTGGCGTTTGACGCTGCGGACGAAGAACGGGTATAAAGGGCCGGAGTGGGAGGAATATGCACAGATTCTTGCTTTTGATTTTAGTGGTGGCGTCGACAACCGCTTTCGCCGACGAAAGAATGCGGAGCACTCCGAACAAGGTCGCGAATCGTCTGCTTTGCAAGACAGGTCCCGAGAAGCGCAATTCGCCGCTGAAATTGTATTTCCACTACAATCTTCCTTTCCAGTTTGAGCCTGAAGATCCCACGATGCCGTTGGGTCGGCAGGTGGTGGTACTAGCGGGCAAGCCCGTGGTGCAGCTCTTTTTTGAAAAAGCCCCCCTAGCCGCCGGGGAAAATGGCGAGAATCTCCAGCCCATGCAGTGCGCGTTCGCCCGCCGCGCTCTGCGGGAGCGGGAGCCAAGCCAGGTGCAGATTCTTTTGGCCGGCAACCAAACCAATTGGATTTCTCAGGCCGTAGGCCAAAGGGTAGGGGCCATTACCGGGGAGTATGCCATCCTCACGCCCACGGGGGATTGGACCTTCGCCTACCAATTCGAACGTGTCTTCAGCATCGAGATCGATGAAATGAAGACCTTTGTGACCACCCAACTGCCCAAGCCCTTGAACTAAGCCCTGTTTTCGAAGGATTTCCATTCAAAGCAGGGTGGAAATGTAGTACTGATTTTGCCAATCCAAAGGTCGACGGGGTGTGGCGCAGCCTGGCTAGCGCGTTTCGTTCGGGACGAAAAGGTCGTGGGTTCGAATCCCGCCACCCCGACCATTTTAAAACTGAATACAGAATACGGTATTCAGTATTCTGTATTCAGTTCGGTATTCAGTATTCTGTATTCAGTTCAGGATTCAGAATCGATTTTATCTTCCCGCATACCTATGAGAATTTAGACCGACGATCTTATCGGCGATTTTTGTTTATCCAGAGCATTAAGTAAGTCGGACACCTGAGGGAAGTTGGCCATAGCTAATTATGGAATACAATTCGAGAATTCAAATTTGAATTGCTTTGATACTAGGCCGCTTAACTTCCCCTCGTAAGAGCCCGTGGCTTGGCTTGAATCAAAAATGAAAGTTGCCTGCAGTCGGATCGACTTGCCGTAGTGAATTGCGTTGCAATCAAATAAAAAGTTGGTCAATGGTCCAACCTGCTCTTTATATTCGGTGCACTCCTTGACACGATCGTAGTGATAAGGATTATAGCCTTCATCCAAGAGGCTAAGAGTCGATATCTGTTTTTCCCAAAGTTCAAAGCCCCAATCTCCCGGCTCCCAAAGCGTCATGAAGACGCCTTTGTCGGGATTAACTTCTGCACCCATCAGCCATTCATTGTCCGTCCCATCGATGTAAACCTTATCGCAGTATAAATTCCCAGCAAAAGCATTAAGCGAAAAACATTTGAAGAAAAATACCAATGTAAATAAAATTTGCCTCATGCCAACCTCCTTAGAGCTCCTTAAGAGGAAAAAGCTTAAGCCCGACGCCATCAAAGTCCAAAGATAAATTTCTATACGATGCGCGTTACCACTATTCGATTTGTTTTTGTGTACCTGACCTCTCGTTTGTCATTGAAGCGCCGCCCAGATTTCGGAGTCGCCAGAGCCGTCGCCTTAGTCGGAGCTGCGCAACTCAGAAATCCACTACCACCACCAACGATCGACTTTTTTTGAAAGATCCGATCAGTTCTCTTGGGAATCTTTCTTTAGGACAGTCC
>JAKFYM010000234.1 GCA_021730855.1 Bdellovibrionales bacterium | reverse complement strand
CTTAACTGGCCTGTATGCAGTCCCCAATAAATTCTATTACTTTATTGGCGTTGCGTGCGCTTTGCTAGCATTTCGCTTTCTTCCTATGCAGCATGGGTTACGAACGGCGAAGGAGAGTTCTTAGCGGGAACGAAAGTTTCTCGCTCGACTCAGCGCAAACTCAGCTAATGTATGAAATTTAGTGTGGGAACAAAAATGCTAATATTGCGTAGCCGTTCCAAAAAGTATAGGCATTATGGGTGGTTGGGTGACAAATTCATGGGAACAATTGTAGGTTCTACAATTCAACTACAGCGCCCACCAACTACCAGCTAAACAGAACCAGTCTCCGTCTCCTCGCAAGCTAGGTAGCGCCACTTCTTCGGGATATCTATAGACTAAACTTGTTTTAGAAGAGAGCTTTCGCTTATGAGGCAAACGCCAATACTCAGCCGGTTTCTTGCAATTCCCTGTTAACCATTTAAATGCTCAAGTTTTCGCTAGGGACAAGTATTTTAACGCCCCCTTGACATTTTGTATATTATATTATACATTATACAGTGTGGGCCAAGTGGTGCGATATGAAGTGCTGGTGTACGAGCTCGAATCGGGGCGGCGGCCTTTTGAAGAGTGGGTAGAAGATCTCGATACCAAGACGCAGGCGAGAATTTACGCACGCATCAACAGATTAAAAATGGGCTTACTGGGCGACACCAAGGCAGTAGGCGATGGGCTTTTTGAGCTCAGGTGTTTTTTTGGACCTGGGTATCGGATTTACTTTGCCATATCCGATGGCGCGATAGTGGTCTTGCTCTGTGGGGGTGACAAGTCTTCGCAGGATTCGGATATCCGCTTTGCTAGGAAATATTGGAATGACTGGAAGGAAACGAAGCGATGAAAAATAAGAGAGGCAGAGCAAGTTCCTTTGAGCCTAAACTGCTGGAAAAATTAAAAGATATTGAGTTTGCAGCAGAGTTTCTCACCTCTTCTTTTGATGGGAATTCTGATGAAGATTTTGAAGCGTTCTTTGATGCGCTTCAACAGATCATCAAAGCTCAAGGAATTTCTAATGTGGCCGAGAAAATGGCTAGTGGCAGAGATACTCTATATAAGATGTTCAAAAGCCATAATCCCACAGTAAAAACTCTTAGAAGTGTTCTTAACTGTCTAGACTTGGAATTGGCGGTTATTCCCAAGAGAGCTTAGGTTTGCCGAGAACCAAAAATTCTTGGCATACGCTACAGTCAAGAGCTTGGGCCGATTTTCCTGGAGGTAAGCCATGCAACCTGCTTTTCATCTTTCCATCGGAGTGCATTCAATAGAGGGGTCTGTTGAGTTTTTTGCAGGACTTCTCGGAGCAAAAGTTCTTCACCGCGATCCATCGGGTTATGTAAACATCGATTTTTTTGGTAGCCAGATCACTCTTAAGGAAAATGTCGCTGTCATTCCTAACCTTCCCGACTTTCACTTTGGTGTGAATTTAGGGCTGGCAGAATTTGATCGACTCTCGGCCAAGCTGCTGAGTCAGGGGCGTAAGTACGTGGTGATGGAACCCGAAGTTTGGGACTCTGGAACGCCCTTGGAAAGAAAGAAAATGTATTTAAAATGCCCAACTGGGTATCTTGTAGAGCTAAAGGGCTACAAAGTTAGTTGAAGAGACGTCTTAGTGGGTTCAGTTATGGCATGTAGGTGTCCACCAATTCACCTCTAGCGAACTTCCACAAATGCTGTGTTTATAGCCACACAACTGATGTTCGTGATAGCAGAGCCCAATGGCCGCATTTATTCTTTTAGTAGTAATCCCCTCTCTTTTTTCGCTGCTGTGCGGATGGATTGCGCTCTACCTGCTCCGCTTTGGTTTCATTCAACGACTAGGCAAACTTAAATTCTTCGCAGTCGCTTCTTGCCTAATTTTCTTCGCTCTCTTTTTTGGGTCCTGGATGGGAGTGATTTTCTCATGCGAGATCAATCGAATATTCTTCGATTACCAAATTTTATCAGCGGTCCTGCCTAGCGGAATTTATCTTTGGTACGGGTCTGGTCCCGGACTCACTCCTCATTTTTCTGAGTACTGGCTGTATGTTCGAGTCGCAAAATTGGTCTTTTTGCCTTTGTTTGTGTATCTGGCTTGGAAGCATAGACGTGAGGTGACGAATGCGCCGCATGGCTTGAGAGAGGATGGCATTGAAGTCTAGTTGTAACGATTCGTACGGAAAAGTTGCGGTGTTCAAGGATCTCTACGGTAATCGAATCGATTTGATCCAGCCGACCTCTTAGGTGACGGACACCTTTTTGCGATTATTCCTAGACACGGGCAAGCGTTGGCCATTCTCCAGTTCCACCTGCATATTTTCTCCAGAATGAACGGCCCGAACGCGATCCATCGAGACAATATTATTTCGATGCAAGCGTTGAAATTTGGCTGGGTCAAGACGTTCTTCCAGATGGCCTAAGGAAAGATCAATAATGTATTCTCTGCCCGCCGCGACTACCGCTGTGTAGTGATCCTGGCTAACAAAGGCCACAATCTCACCGACGGGAATCAGAACCGTCTTCGCTCCGACCTTGGCGCAGATTTTTCCGAGGAAACCATCGCGCTTACGTAAATCAGATTCAACTTTTTCTAAAGATACATTGCCTCTTAGGTTCTTCAATGCTCGATCAAGGGCTTTATTGAATCGTTCTTGAGGGAAAGGCTTCAAAAGATAGTCACAAGCATGCGCTTCAAAAGCCTGAATCGCGTATTCGTCGAAAGCAGTCTGAAAAATCACCTGGAAATTCCTGTGCTCCACCTGCGCCAAAAGCTCCATGCCTGACAGCTCGGGCATCTGAATGTCCAGGAGGAGAATATCGATGCTGTGGGATTTCAATAGTCCAAGAGCTGAAACGCCATTCTGCGCTTCTTGGATGTCAAATTCTTCCGCTCGGCCCTTAAGAAATGAATGAAGACGGTCACGGGCTAGTTTTTCGTCATCGACAATGAGAACCGTAGTTTTCTTCACTTTATACCCCGGGGATCAGAAAACTTGCGCTGGTGTTTCCTTGTGCGTCGCTAGCAAGGGCGAATACATGCTTTGAACCAAAGATTAAATCTAAGCGCTCCTTGGTATTTTTGATGCCCGTCCCGCCATCTGATGTTGAGGTCAGGGAAGCGCCAGAATTTAGAACTTCTACGTGAAGGCCATCAGCCCTCTGTTGCGCATGCAAACGAACAAAACCGCCTTCCATAGATTTGCTGATACCGTGCTTCACGGCGTTTTCGGCAAGCGTCTGCACGATCAGGCTGGGCACCAGCACATTCTGGTATTCCTTGGGAAGCTGGTATGGCACGAAGAGGAGTCGATTGCCGAATCGGATCCTTTCTATGTCTAAGTAAAGCTCGGCGATTTGGAACTCCTTGCAGAGGGGCGATAGCTGGTTTTTGGAGCATTCCAGGATAAGCCGATACAGGTCCGCAAGTTTTTGCGTGGCGGCTCCCGCAGTATCGGGATTTTGTTCGATCAATGCCGCTAAGCTGTTCAAGCTATTGAAAAGGAAATGTGGTTGCATCTGGCTACGCAAGACATGGAGATCAGCCTCTGCCTTGGCGGCTTTCAACTGTAGATTTTCCTGAGCCGAGTGTTTATACGCGTAGTAGAACTGAAACATCATAGCGATGAACAAGCCAATGAGCAGAGACTCCAGGAACTGGGCGGGCGTAAATGGGTTGCCCGTAATCTTTGCCTCGAGGTAAAGCGCAGAAAGGAGCCCAAACGTGGTTCCCGTAACGCTCAGGAATATGTGAATGGGCCATGAAATTTTGAGGGGCCGATCGCGCTTGGTATCTTGCCGAACCATGATGGCCAATTGGATGGCGTAAAGGCACCAGATCCAGGTGAAAACTACGGTGCCGTACATCATGGAGATGAGAATAAATTTCCCATGTTGCTCGGCACCGTGGAGCCTGGGGATAGCGAATAGGTAGAAGGTGAGCGACACACCTACGGCCAGAAGATAGCCTTTGAGGCTTTGTCGAACTTCTTTCCAGTAAATTTGCCACTCGGTCTTCATCGTTATTTACCCAAAGCTTCCTGCCACATTACGCGGAAGCCCTTCTCGGTTTTCGAGCCAAACTTGTACAGCTTCTCGTTTTGGACGGTCAAGGTCTCTTCCAGGCTCAATTCGTCCGTTTTCACTTCATAGTGGCATAGGATTACATGCTCCAGGCAATAGCCTTTGCCCACCACATTGTTAGTGGAGACCACATTGAAAAATCCATTCTCAGTGGGCCTCATTTCCATCACCCATTGTTTCGTTGAGCCGTCGGGTAGTTTGTAGGTGGAAGAAATGATCCGTCCTTTGATCTCGGAGCTGACTTCATATTCCCCACTCAGATTTTGGCTCTTCCAGGTGCCTCCGCCCTTGAAGACTCCTTCAGGCAAGCTGGCCGCGTGACCGAGTGCGTTTATGGTCATGAGTGCTGTTCCGAGTACTACTGCTGCTTTCATTTTATTTCCTCCTTGGGAAAAGGTTGTTGTTGAACCTGTTTTACGGAAGGAAATGGAAGTCTGGTACAAGGCTCCTCTGAACGGCAGGATTTGGCGACTGAGTGGCATGTACTGGCGGCCGGGTAGAGCTCGGCCCTCTTTTTGACAGCGATTGGCGACCGTGGTTTCCTGGTCTCTATGAAAATAGCTGAAATGACACTCGAAGATCTGGGCACTGTGGCGGTTCTCGCTGCGCAGTTAGGCTACCCTGGGGATGTTGAAACTTTCAGGCGTCGGTTTCAGGCGATTCAGCAGGAAGATGGGCACAAGCTCTACGTGGCGAAGTCAGATACGGGGCAAGTGGTGGGCTGGATTCATGTGAACCGCGAGAGCGCAGCGCTAGTCGCCGACCCTAGAGCGGAAGTGGCTGCCCTCGTGGTCGATGAAAAGCAGCGTGGCCTGGGCATTGGTAAGCTCTTGGTTCGGCAGGCGGAAGCTTGGGCCACTAGTCAGAATCTCCCGCTCATGCGGATCCGCTCGAACATCCTTAGATCCGACACGCATCGTTTCTACGAGCGCGAAGGGTATGCCATCAAGAAATCCTGGCACCTTTTCACCAAAGGATTGAGCGGAAATGCAGGTCGATGACTTTATAGGTAGGCAGGCCTTCAGTGGCGACGGGCTCGAAATTCCAGCAGGAAAAACCCGCGTCCCCCTAAGTACGCAGTTTGCCTCGTCCCCTTTACCCTAACGAAAGACATTTCTCTATTTGCCCACTAAGGTTCACCTCACATTGCTTCTTAGGAAGCCAACAAAGGAGACCTGAAATGAAATACCTGATTCTACTTTCCCTCATTGGATCCAACGCCCACGCCCTGGATGTTCCCCTCCCTATCCTGAGCTGCATGGGAGAGAGCGGTACGAAGTACTATATTGGCATTGGTGAAGGCTGCACCATCTCGCGAATTCACGAAGACGGAGTGGCGCGACCAATGCCCGAAATCCCGTCGTTTGCAGCGTGCCTGAAAACTTCGAACAGTGTCGCGCGTATCCTGTTTTCTAATAATCATGGCTCGTCCCCGATTATTTTAGCTGCGGTCTTTAAAAATGAGGGGACGTGGAATGGGTATATTCTCAGAGAGAAAGTGACTTGTATGGAAAATATGGAAAAACAATAACTAGGAATTGACTGGGGT
The DNA here is from genome assembly GCA_021730855.1 of Bdellovibrionales bacterium. Taxonomy (GTDB): domain Bacteria; phylum Bdellovibrionota; class UBA1018; order CAIPTA01; family CAIPTA01; genus JAKFYM01. Next base: position 540 of record JAKFYM010000234.1, on the reverse strand, counting down.
GGCTGGATCCTCTCGTTGCATCGGCCCTATCTTTTCGCAATCGGTGATTGGGCCATGTAGCTCCTCATTATGCAGCGTTATGTTTTTCATTCGCCCGGCAATAGGTTCGTGCGATGGACAGCAGGAGATCAATATCAAAAGGCTTTTTGAGAAAGCCGCGGATCCAATCCCTTTTCCGTCATCACTATTCGCCGTAGCCGACACGAGAAAGACAGGAATCGGTGCAATGGTGATAGCGAGAGGTCGCTTTACAAACTCGGCCATGAACTCCCGTCCATTCATGATGGGCATCATCATGTCGAGCAAGATTAGGCAGGGATCTTGGTGACGGTCTAGAGAAGCAATCGCCTCTTGGCCATTTGCACAAGCCTCGACAACAAAGCCTTCTGCTTCAAGCAGCTCCTGGCAAAGGTCTCTTATATCTTCGTCGTCTTCCACGATGAGGATGCGAGGGCAGTTCATGGCGGCCACTGAAGCAGTTTCCATGCCGTCCGTTAGAGCACTAAGTTGGCTCCAGCTCAGTCAAGGGCAGTCTTGTGA
>JAKFYM010000359.1 GCA_021730855.1 Bdellovibrionales bacterium | reverse complement strand
ATATAAATCCTTATTTGATTTATTACCGGGATCTAACCGATGGCTGCAAAGCCTATAAACCTACTTCGGGAGCCGTGAGCGCGGACTGTGGTGGACGTGTGGATGTGATCAAACTTCCGCTTACGTTTTTTGCCTATGGGATCAATGTGGGAGTCTATAATTTATTTATAACGGCGTATTCGCAATTCAATAAAGACGATTCAATGAGCGCGATTGACCTCTCAAAGTACCAGATTTCATATTCCATTAAGTTTTGACGGGCCAGCTACCATAAGACCGCGTGATGATTTCCATGATGTGGCCAGGCCTGCAGCAAGGCTAGGGCCCGGTTATGGCTATACTGGCTAAATAGATCGACAGGGTGAGTGCCGTCTTTTACCCTCGTCCTATGAAAAGACTTCTTTTGCTCTCATGTATGCTGCTTTTTCCTTTTCCCACTTTCGCTCACGACAACACCGACTGGCGTACCGACAAAGACGCTTACGCCAATGTGGTGATGCATCCCCTTCCTAAGCCAACAGCCCCGCTTGCTTACGAAAAGGTGCCGGTAGATCAAGAATTCTTTCGCGATATTTTGGCAAAACTTTCTGGATCGATTCCGGTGAGGATAGATGGGCAGGAAGTAAAAATCCTAGAGCGTGGGAGTAAGCGGGCGCGAGACTATACAAATAAATTTCTGGCAGAGGAATATAGTAAGCTTGGCTATAAAGTGAGCACGCAGGAATTCTCCAACGGCGCAAATTTCATAGCCGAGAAGGAAGGGCTCGAGCCCGATAAGGTGCTGATCATTTCTTCGCATCTTGATTCCGTGGGCAATGCCGGTGCGAACGACGATGGCACAGGCACTGCGGGGGCCTTGGCGATTGCCCAAGCATTGTCGGGCCGCCCCTCGCGCCTCACTTTGCGCTTCCTGGCCTTTGACCGGGAAGAGGCGGGATTGGTGGGCTCGCGAGCCTATGTGCAGCAGCTTGACCCGAGTGAAAAAATCATGGGAGTGGTGCAGATGGAGATGATGGGCGTTAATAAACGCAAAGACGGAGCCTTTCATGTGATTGATTGTGATCGGCAGGACTCTGTTTTTCTCAGCCAGCACCTCATGAACGCAGTGGTGGCCTTGGATTTGCCCCTGAAACGCTCCGCCACCTGCACGAGTCGTAGCGATCACGCTTCTTTTTGGCGCAAGAAAATTCCGGCCATCGTGGTTTCCGAGAATTTTTTTGGCGGCGATGGGGATCCCTGCTATCACGCCAGCTGCGATCGCTTCGATGAGCGCTTGGATTTCGCCTATATGAACCGTATTCAACAAGCCCTAGCCTCGGCTATCGCCCATATTTTGGAAGAGGAATGAAAATGGAATTTAAATTAGATGGCGAAGAATTCATCACCCTGCAATCCCTGCTGAAAGCCGGAGGGCTAAGCGACACCGGCGGAGCGGCAAAGATCGCCATCACAACCGGCCAAGTGCAAGTAGACGGCGAAACCGAAACTCGGCGGGGGAAAAAAATCCGCCCCGGGCAGGTGGTTTCCTTTGCGGGCAAGGAAATCAGGGTGGTTGCTTAGAGCTAGGTTTGCTCTGTCCTTCTCTTTCCTTTGTGGTGGCTGGTCGCGGGTGAATTTGACTTTACGTCGCACGTTAACTCTAGTAAGGATTGGCACGCCCTATAACGATAAAAACCCTAAAGGAAACCTCTATGATGAAATTTATGATTGTGGTCTCTGCAATGCTTTTTTTCGGCTCTGCTGCTTATGCCGATGTGGGCTGCAAAGTAAACGCTGGCTGGTCGCTTCAGTTTAATTCAGGTGATTCCCTTACGTTTACGGAGGCATATCAAGTTTTGAAAGATGGCAGTAGGTCTACAGCAGATGTGGTCCTTCAGCAGGTATATGAAAGCCCCGCTGAATTTAAGGCGCGAGTAGAGCTGAATGGACAGTCTGTGGAGATCAGAACCTCCTTATCTTCCAGAAACGAAGAGTACGCGATTTATACTGGCACTTTGACAAATGATGGCGTGCTGGAAGTGGTTACCTGTAACCAGAACTAAGATTTTTGTTCCTTAGAAGAAGCCTGGGCCTCTTGGCTCGGGCTTCGTTATTCTTCTAAAAAAAAGTAAGCAAAATTTTTCCATTCGATAGGTATATACCCATGAAAATAACCTTTTTGACCCTTCTTTTCAGTCTTTCTCTTTCTGCCTGGGCGAATACGCAGCAGGTGCAGGAGCTGAACGGAATTCTCTCTGCCTTCGAAAAATGCCCTAAGCGAGGCACCTGCCAGCTTGCGGGCATTGCCGTGGAATCTTTGGATCCCAATTCCCCTGCCACGCGTGCTTTGGTGCCAGCAGAATATCTGGAAAGCATTCTTCCCAGGGAAGGGGGGCAGTTGTTGTCGCCCGATTCGGAGTTTTCCCAGCAGGAAGATTCGCTTATGTATGTGCTGCGTCTGCAGGAGGGCGACTGGCTGCTGCTGTTCGGCTATCAGGAGAATGGCGAAAGCTTTGAAAAGGTACGTATTCTCCGCATCACCAAATCGGAGGCAAGCGCACAGATCTCGATCGAAGGCGACGGAGAGGTGGACTTCTTGCAGCAGCAATTTTCTTATGTCCACATCATTGCCAGGCAGTTTCTCGAGGAAGTTCTCGATGAACATTTTAGACAGCAGCTCCTGGGCCAGGCTCTAGTGAGCATCGATCGCACGGAAGAGGGTGGCATCATTTATTTTCAGTTCACTCGCAGCAAAGTTTGCGGGAGCTCCGAGGAAGGTCGCGCTTTTGTTTATTTCTGCGAGCCAGACGAGGCGGAGTGATTCTCAAACGTTGCAAAATACCCGCCTCTTGAAACGAAAAGTGATTGGCGGGCACGGCTAGATGATTTTAGAGCCGAGTGTTTCTAGCACGCGGCGTAGAAATGCAACGGGATTTCAATGTGGTTCTGAATTCTTGGAAACCATCAATTCTCACAAAACTTGCGTTTCCAAGCTTGGAAACAAAGTTAAGCCGCTTTTTTAGGCATGATTTTGAAATCGTATCCAAGAATGATCAGAATATTGAGCAGCACATCAAAAGTCACTTTGGACGTACCTATGCCCGATTCGATCTGCGCGATACGGCTTTGGGTAACACCCGCCTTTTTAGCGAGCGCAGCTTGAGAGACTTTCTGTTCTTTGCGGATTTTTAGGATCAATTGGATGAGCTTTTGCTTTTCGCGCACCTCGGAAACGTTCACGCCAAGTGATTTAGCCAATTTTTCCACATTCATTTCTTTCCAAGCCATACCTAGATCTCCTTAATTCTTTTCAACACAAGCTCGATTTCGTTCTTTGGCAATTCCTGGGTCTTCTTCTTAAAGGCATGAAGCATGTAAATGGCATCGCCCTTCTTGATAAAATAGAAGATGCGAACTTGCCCGTTTCTATCTTTCATCCGTAACTCATGAAGCCCTTGATGAATATTCGCCAAGGGGCGACTAACCGGCATCGAGAGATTTTGCCCACCAGCCAATAGATTTACGGCATCTAAGAAGGCCGACCTGATCTCAAGAGAGCAATCTAGCAGAAACTCTTCTACGGGGCTTCTGCCGGATGACTTGAGATAGAACTTAACTCTCATTTTTATAGTATAAGCCATAGCTAATTATTAGTCACGACTAATATTAGGCTTGCCTCCTGTCGGCGTTAAGCCAGCCTTCCATTTGGGCGCAGTTGATCAAGTAACTGAAATTACAGAAAAAGCAGATTTCTTGTCACCTTTGGCGGAACATATCGTCTTAGTGGTGAAGGGATTCCTCACGTCTATGACGGCTCAAGGGCACTTACAACCGCCAGAATGAGCGCGTAAGGCAAGAGAGAAGAGGCTTCACGAAACTACTAGAACGCACTTTGGCTAGATGATACGGATAGAGCATATGCATAAAATTATCGTCGCCTTGGATGTCCCATCCGATGCGCAGGCTCAAAGGATAATAGATGCCCTCGGGGACGAAATTCATTTCTATAAAGTAGGATTGCAACTTCTCACTGCTGTCGGCCCAAGTTTGATCCAGAAACTTGTGCGGTCTAAGAAAAAAGTCTTCTTGGATCTTAAGCTCTACGAAATTTCGAACTCGGTTAGATCTGCCGTATTGGCCGCTGGTGATCTAGGCGTGTCGATGATTACCGTGCACGCATCGGGAGGCAAGAAAATCATGGAGGCCGCGACTAAGGCGGCAGAAGCCTTTCCTGGTTTGGAAATTCTTGGCTTAACTGTTGTTACCAGCCTTACGAACGATGATCTTCAAGAAGTTGGCATTCGGGCAACCTGTGAGGAGCACACATTGCGGCTGGCAACATTGGCAAAGGATTCCGGCTGTCATGGTCTCGTTGCTTCTCCGGCCGAGCTACTGGCGTTGCGGAGTTTCACTAAAGACATGACCATAGTAACGCCGGGCATTCGTCTTGGTGGCGTTGAAGAACCGAACGGTTCGATGCGATCCGATACACCTTTATCCGCTTTTAGAAACGGCGCTTCGTATATTGTTCTTGGCAGAGCCCTCATTGAGGCAGATGATCCGAGGCGCTTGGTTCAGAGCCTGGGCGCTATGCGGGCTTGAGAGTTATTGACATGCCCCCGCTACCAAAGGGGTCTGACACTAAATTTGGCGGAGGGGCTTCGATGGCTATTTTCCTTTCCAAAGAGGAAAGGGTTCTGGAGGGCACGGCTTTTCTTCCTCGCCGGAATAGGCATCGTAACACTCGCCAAATTCATTAGCGATGGCCACAAATCCTAATACCCTCCCATTTTTCTTAAAGGTTCCTTTTGGGGAGAATGTATAGGCCCTTCCCATTTGGCGAGGTTCGCGTAAGTTCCCTCTTCCGGCGATGTAGATATCTTTTCCCTTTTTTAAAATCGCACTCATTTTTTTGACTCTTCGGTCGCAACTCTGGTTATCGAGGGTGTTTCCTTGGACCAAGGTCAAGACGGTGTTCTCTTCGTCTAAAACGTGCATCATGAAGCCAGAGAGGCCGGGTTCATCCGCATCATGGAGACGTTCGCATTCCAGTAGAATTCGGTCTGGAGTAGCGTTGAGTTCAGCGATGCCTTCATCTTGATAAAGAACACGATAGGATGACGTCGCACATCCCGCCAGAGATAAGAGAACTAGGAGGGAGCTACTTTTTCTTAAGAAGACCATATGCCGTCCTAAACTTTTTTAGAGCATTTTCTTTGTAGTCGGATTTACTTTTCAGCAGCCCCTTATATTCGAGAATTATATCTTCAGGGGTCGGAGATCGCCCCAGCTTCGCCTCGGCTCTTTCGGATTTGTATAGAAGCCAACGAACACCTATTGGAATTGCTATATTCGGATCCTTCAAATCTTTCTGCCGGATCTTATTAAAAATGAATTCTTTGGCTTCCCCTTTGGGGTCTTGGATGATCTTCCAAGTCTTTTTTGTTATCTGGGCAATGCCGAAGGCGATTTTGTTTTCAGCGGGGTCAATGCGAAAGTCAGATTCACTCGCAATGAGGGCTTTTACGACATCGGGATCAAGAGGGGGATTCGCTTTGAGCTTTTTATTGAAATAGTCCGTCCAGACGGCGATTACTTCATCATATGTATCGGCTTTGGCAGGATTTCTATACATGACCAGCTTGCCCGCCGTTGGATAGAGTAAACCCTTTCGATCATAGCTCTTGAAAACCGAATTGATCTCATCAGGGTCCAGGTAAGTTCCTTCCAGGCGCCTTAGATGCTGGTCGACCATGGTGACGCCTCCTGGATTCTTGGGGCTGGTGGGAACATGTCTGGAATGCGCCCGAACCGTTGTCACCCGCTTTCTTGGTTTTTTATTCGCCATCCATCTAACCTCTTTAAGTCCGCGCTCTTGGTCACCCCTATCATATTGTTTGATATATCTATTTTATAAATTCCTGACAATCGAGGAATTTGGCATCCAGTTTCGTTTTCTCGGCAAAGAGCTTCGAAAAGAATAGAGTGGAAGTGCGTTCCCAAGCGGATACCTGGCTTGGCCTCAAAACTCGCGCAAGGTGGTGTCGCTGCCGGCATTGAGCAAGTAGAATGCACCCGCCACCTCTACATTTAGCTGCCGAAGAAGACCAATGCCGGCCTTCAAGGATTTTCCTGTGTCCAGAAGATCGCCCACAATTAACACTCTGCGGGCATTGGGTAGATGACTTTACAACTGGGGGTCTTCAA